>JANYGO010000117.1 GCA_025362325.1 Cyanobacteriota bacterium
GGGCGATCGATCCCCTGCCAAAAGAAGTAGTTTTGAGGTGATTTTTTCAGGAGTGCCGGATCTCTGTCGAGCGGTCGCTCCCAGCTTGTCAATGCCAAAAATAGCACTTAAAGTTATTGACATAATAGCCATAAAGTAGTATAATCCCTCAAACCGATAGTTTTTAATTTTTAAGTTTTAATTTTGTCAGGGGACTCAATGGAAAACGTGCAAGCTGCGATCGCTGCGGCAACATTTATCGGTGTAGTTTTCTTAATAATTACAGAATGGATACACCTCACAATTGCGGCATTTCTGGGAGCGCTGATTCTGGTGTTTACCCACGTGATGACGTTAAAGGATGCGATCGAATATATCAGTCGCAGTCACGCCACGCTGGGCTTGTTTTTCGGAGTCATGGTAATGGTAAGATCCTTTGAGCCTACCAAAGTATTCGACTACTTGGCCACTCAAATGGTGCTTTTAGCCAAAGGCAAAGGCAAAAATCTCTTGCTGGGCATTGTCGCGATTACTACGCCAATCTGTGCAGTTTTGCCCAATGCGACAACAGTCATGCTGCTAGCACCATTAATTCCGCCAATGGCAGAAGAAGTCGGTGTAGATTTTGTGCCATTACTGATTTTAATGGTATTTGTGGCTAACAGTTCGGGACTGCTGACTATCGTGGGCGATCCGGCGACATTCATTGTCGGCGATGCGATTAATATGAGCTTTGCAGATTACCTGGTAAAGTTAAGTTTGGGCGGGGCGATCGCAGTAGCAGTCATATTAGTTATTCTGCCTTGGATGTTCCCCGAAATCTGGCATAAAGAATTGGATAATTTGGATAATTTGCCGCACCCAAAAATCAATCACCCGCGAGTATTAGCAGTGGGTGGCTTAATTATAGCTTTTGTTCTGATATTTTTTGTGGTTGGAGAGTCGTTGCCCGTGCCAATTTCACCAGCAGCCGTTGCTTTGTTGGGAGCGGCTTTGGCAATGCTTTTAGCTCACCATTCCAAAATTGATTCTGTTAACAATATTTTGCGGGATTTAGATTGGAGTACGCTGTTATTTTTTATGTCGATATTTGTGCTGATTGGCGGTTTGGAAAAAACCGGAGTAATCGGCGGTATGTCGGGAATTTTAGCAGTTATTTTAGGGAAAAATATTTTTTTGGGTTCTTTAACTCTGTTATTTTTTGTGGGTTTGATGTCGAGTGTGGTGCCAAATATTCCGCTGGTGGTGGCGATGGTGCCGCTGCTAAAACAGTATGTTGTGAATGTCGGACTCGCACCGGCAGATGTGCTGGCGCCGGATTTTGCAGGGCAGTTTCCACCTGCTGTGCTGCCGCTATTTTATGCGATGATGTACGGAGCAACTTTAGGCGGAAATGGCACTTTGGTAGGAGCTTCTTCTAATATAGTGGCGGCGGGAGTTTCTGAACTGCACGGGCGCCGGATTTCTTTTCAAACTTTTCTGCGTTACGGGTTTCCTGTGATGGCTTTGCAATTGGTGGCTGCGGCTGTTTATGTAACTATTCGGTTTCTGATTTGAAGAAGTCAGTTGACCGCTCGACAGTTGACCGCTCGACAGTTGACCGCTCGACAGTTGACAGTTGTCATTGGTTTTGTTGCTTGAGTTTTTAGGTTCGCTGATCGCCAATATAGCGGTTCTCAAGCGTGGTGAGGATAGCCCTATGCCCACGGAGCCCTATGCCCACGGAGGCCACGGATCCCTATGCCGTTCGCGTACCTGATCTTTCTGAGACTCGGCTATATCTACTCCTAAAGACGTATGGACAAGATTATACGCTCGTGCTAGCTTAATTTAAAGTGACTGAAAAAGTCAAGCCTAATCCAGTGTTGCGCGATCGGACAAAGCGTGTGGCTGGAGCGGAGGAACCAATTTTCGGGGCGAATCTCTACAGAATTAACACCCAAATTAAAAATTACCAAATTAAAAAATTGAGTGTAATTTTTAATATTTAATTATGTATAGAAGGACATCTCTCAGTCCTAGCCCGTCAGCTAACTTCGCAGGCATTGAGAAGAGACTGAAGAGTCAACTTGTCTTCTATAGATAGTTTGACTTCATCAGTGTCTCAGGTTGGTATTGTTCAAGATTCTTGTACCTGCCCTGACTCTGAAGGAGAATTAAATGTCAATACAACTTAATTTAGCTGCGATCGCAATTGCCGGACAAGCTGCCTGGAAGCGAACAAAACCCGTCGTTATCCGAGATACCGTATTATTGCCAGCGGCTGGTTTTTTGGGAATTCTTGGTTTGTGGTGGATTGTTGCCAGCTTCAAAAGTGATTTAATTCCCACTCCGTATCAAGCGTTAATCGCTAACTTAGATTACATATTGCATCCATTTTATCAGCGCGGGCCCGGAGATTTAGGCATTGGCTGGCTGCTGCTAGCGAGTTTGCGGCGGGTGTTGCTAGGATTTTTGCTGGGTGCAGTTGTGGCGATTCCCGTGGGATTTCTGATTGGGATGTCGAAACCAGCAATGATGGCGCTGAATCCACTGATTCAAATCTTCAAACCAGTGTCGCCGCTAGCTTGGCTGCCCATAGCTTTATCAATTTTTAATTTAGCAGATCCGTCGGCAATCTTTGTCATATTCATCACGTCTTTGTGGCCGACAATTATCAACACAGCCCTGGGAGTTTCTAGCGTTTCCAAGGATTATCTGGATGTGGCGCGAGTGTTGGAAATGTCGCAATGGAGGCGGATTACAAAAATAATTTTGCCTGCGAGTTTGCCCTACATTTTTACAGGTTTACGGATTAGTTTGGGGATTGCTTGGCTGGTGATTGTGGCGGTGGAAATGCTGACAGGCGGTGTGGGAATTGGCTTTTTTGTGTGGGATGAATGGAGTCGTTTGAATCTAAGTTCGGTATTTTTAGCGGTGTTTGTAATTGGCTTAACTGGTTTGTTGCTTGACTATGCAGTTGACAAGATTCAGGAATTGGTAACGCATCGATCCGTCAAGAGTCATTAGTCAGTTGGCAGTTGGCCGTTGGCAGTTGGTGGTTGGCAGTTGGCAGGAATTTTGAGATCAAAAAAAGACAGCGGATAGTTAACCATTAGAAATTTCAAATTAAATATGAGTGACAAATTTTCCAATGAATGGAACCGCCGAGAGTTTTTGCAAGGAATGGGGGCGGCGGCGGCGGGAATGGCTTTATCTGGTTGTGCAATTAGCGCGGATCGATCGGCAAAAGGACTCACTGAAGAAGCCGAAGCGGTAAAGCCGATCGTCAATTCCCAAACCTTAGAAAAACCAAATTTAACCGTAGGATACGTACCCGTTAACGATTGTGTACCATTTGCGATCGCCTGGAAAAAAGGATTTTTCCGCAAATACGGCTTAAACGTCAAACTCAACCGCGAAGCAAGCTGGGGAACCTCCCGCGACGGCCTCATCTTCGGTCGCCTCGATGCCTCCCCAGTCGTATCCGGCGCAGTCACAAACGCCCGAATTGGTGCAGAAGGAGCGCGCCACGCACCCCTGTGCGCGGCAATGACAATTCACCGCCACGGCAACGCCATGACGATGAATAAAGCGATGTGGGATTTCGGTTTGCGTCCGTGGCACGAATACAACGGCAATCTTGAAGAATTTGGCAAACAATTTCGAGGCTTTTTTGACAGTCAGCCGCCGGAAAACAAGGTTTGGGCAGTTGTCTTAAGTTCTGCGATTTACGAATACTTTGTCCGCTATATATCGGCTGCTGCGGGTGTCGATCCGTTGAAAGAGTTTCGGGTAATTATTGTGCCGCCGCCGCAGATGGTAACTAATATGAGAATTGGTGCCATGCAGGCTTACATGGTAGCTGAACCTTGGAATACGCGGGCAATTACAGGCAATTTGGGAGTGGGTTTTACCTTCGCGCAAGGCAAGGAAGTTTGGCTGGGACATCCCGATCGCGTTTTGGGAGTCATGCAATCATTCATTGACGAAAACCCGAAGACTTATTACTCGCTGGTGAAGGCAATGGTGGAAGCCTGTCAGTTTTGCAGCAAGCCGGAAAATCGCAGCGAAATCGCCGCGCTGCTGACTGAGCGATCGTTTACGGGGGCTAAACCGAAAAAAGGGGCGATCGACAAATTTACCAGGCCGGCAATAGTTGGCGAATATAATTATGGTGGGTTTGACGAAAAAGACCGCACTATAATATCAGAAGATGCAACTATTTTCTATGACATTCCTAAGAATTTGCCTCAAATACCCGGAAATCATTCAACATTTATGTGGCAGTCTCAGAGTATTTGGTTGATGACTCAAGCCGCCCGCTGGGGACAGATTAAGGAGGTGCCGAAAAATGCTGATGAATTAGCTAAAAAAGCTTGGAGAACCGACCTTTACCGCAAGATTGTTGCCGAAATGGCGATCGATTGTCCCACAGAAGATTATAAAGTTGAACCTGCGGAAGTTTTTATAGACAAAAAAGCATTTGATCCAAGCGATCCGGTAGGTTATTTGAATAGTTTTGAAATTAGAGCCAACCGCCCTCAATCTTTTTTCCAGTCTTAGTTTCTACAGTGTTGGATAAAGTTATTGTATGGTGCGAACTGCGCACCTTACCACTTACCTAACCACAAGAAAATCTAATTAACATTTTACTAATTTTCAGGAGAACACCGTGACTCAATTTACTTCTACATCTACCCAACCCAACGACCAAGTTAACAGCAAATCCAAGTTTCTGGAAATTGAAAACTTGTTCAAGTCGTATAAAAATGCTGACGGCAGCGAGTTTAGCGTTCTAGACAATATCAACTTAAGTATTGGAGAAAATGAATTCATTTCGGTAATCGGTCACTCCGGTTGTGGCAAGTCAACGCTACTGAAAATAGTGGCAGGTTTGGAGCAACAAAGCAAGGGAATAGTGACACTTGAAGGCAAAGAAATTCGCAAACCCGGAGCCGATCGCATGATGGTATTTCAGCACTACGGATTGCTGCCTTGGCTGACGGTGCGGGAAAATATTCGGCTAGCAGTTGATGAAGTTTTGCAAAATCTCAACCGCGCCGAGAAGATTAGCCTTGTCAACGAACACCTAGCAATGGTAAACTTAACAGCAGCAGCCGATAAATATCCCGATCAAATTTCAGGGGGCATGAAACAGCGGGTTGGGATTGCGCGAGCTCTGGCACTTCGCCCGAAAATGTTGTTAATGGACGAACCGTTTGGAGCTTTGGATGCTCTGACTCGCGGCAAGTTGCAGAAACAGGTGCTGGATATCTGGGAAAAGCACAGACAAGCTGTAATGATGATTACCCACGATGTGGACGAGGCTATCTATATGTCCGATCGCATCGTGTTGATGACAAACGGCCCGGCGGCGACAATCGGCGAGATTTTGGCAGTACCGTTTGCCCATCCGCGCGATCGCCAGGAGTTGCGAGAATCTCAGGAGTATTACGAACTGCGCAACTACGCTTTGAATTTTCTAGATCGCTACTTTACGCAAGACGAATAACACCCGACGACCGACGAACAGACAAAACAATTCATCACTTAAGAGAGGTCAAGCCTGTGAATCTCAAAACAATCTTAGCGCGTTTTGAAAGTGCATTGGGATACCAAAACTTAGCAGAAGAAATGGTGTTGCTGCCGGAGCAAAAAGCGCCCATTTCTAAGAAATCAAAATCTCCGAATTCGGCAAAATCTATCAATTTTATTGTAGCGTATAACAGCTCTCCCAAAAGTCAAACAGCTCTCGACATTACCCTGTGGATTGCGCATCAAACTCGTTTAGTCACAACCAAAGAAGTCACGGTGCAAGTCGTCTACGTGCTTGACGAAACGCCCAACATTTACGATGAAGATACTTGTAGTTTGGGTGTGGAAAATGCCTGTGCTGCCTGGTCAAAACAATCGGATTTAGATGAAATATCTGCCCTGAAGTGTGCAGCGCCTGCGATCGCTTTACCTCCCGCCGAAATCCAATCTGTATCCCAGCGGACAACTTGGATCTATCCGCCTTATTTCCGAGCAATTTTTTGTCAAAACAATGAGTACGAGGTTGCAGATAAGTTGTTGTGGCAAGCGCGCTGTTTGGCTGAGGAATGGCGCGGTTTATTCAAAGCTCATTTACGCATCGGGCAGGTTGCCACAGAATTGAGAAATGTGGTAGAATTAGAATCAGCAAATTTACTATTTATGGGCTGCAATTCTGGTAATCACCCATTGGTTAGACAACTAGGCAAGAATTTTCCCTGTTGCGTGTTGGGAATTCCTGCGACACTCAGTTATCCGATGGATTTTAGACCAGAAGAAAGTTTGAGCAAGTTGCAGTTAGCTACAGCTACACCTGCACGTTAAACAAGTTTGAGCACTTACGCAAAACCTCTGTATGTAGGGTGCGCACTGCGCACCTTACCGCTATTTCTCAGTCTCTGAGAGAGGGACGAGAGGCAAGAAGGGTAGTAGCGATTGCAATCGCCTAGTCTGATTAAGGGTTTTTTAATGGTTATTTAATCGCAGACAGTTCGTTAACTAATTTTATCCTACCCCGGCACACAGAGCGCAGGAGGCGATCGATCGAGCGTTTATCTTCCTCAGTCAAAGTTTCATCAAAAATAGCCGCCATCAAGCCGTACCGATCGGCTAAAGTTATGTAGCCACTGTGATTTACTTCGGCGAACAGTTCGCCCAAAGCACATGGAATCAGGTTGACAGGAGTGTTCATAGCGGGTTGACTCTCAATTCGACGATGCGCGATGCTTTTTTTTCCGGTCACAGAGAGCGATCGCACTCTCATATTCTGTTGGTTTATTATCGTAAAAGCTGTGACAAAAAACAGCAAAAATTGTGACAAAAAATAGCAAAAATTGTGAACGACATCACATTCAATAATTGCGAAGTATGCTACAGATTGCAGTTGCCTTTGAGCGCAAACAAAACAACTGCCAACTTAATTTTTTCTAAAGATTGTAAATCGGCACTTCCTCCACAGGTTCAGCCAACTCAAACTTAAACACCCGGGAATAGAAATAGAATTCGCCATCCAGAGTTCTTTTGATATTTTCAGCGCGTCGAAAACCGTGCTGTTCCCCTTCATAAGCAACGTAAGCAACCGGCAAACCCTTAGCCTTTAATATCTCCACCATCATTTGGGCTTGATTCGGCGGCACGACTTTATCCTCCAATCCTTGAAAAAAGATAACAGGACAAGATAAACGTTCGGCGGAATGAATAGGCGATCGAGCTACATACAAATCTTTGCGTGCAGGATAAGGCCCAATCAATCCATCCAGATAGCGCGCTTCAAACTTATGAGTATCAGTTGCCAAAGCCTCCAAATCGCTAACTCCATAATAGCTCGCACCCGCCTTGAAAACGTCGCGGAAAGTCAGAGCGCACAGAGTGGTGTATCCCCCTGCACTGCCTCCGGCGATCGCCATTCTTTCGCCATCAACTAAATTCTTTTGAGCTAAATATTTAGCACCGTTAGCGCAGTCGTCAACATCCACAATTCCCCAACTATCTTGCAGTCTTTTTCTGTATTCTCGGCCGTAACCGGTGCTACCGCCGTAATTGACATCAAGAACAGCAAAACCGCGACTCGTCCAATATTGAATTTTCAAATTCATGCTGCTAGAAGTAGCAGCAGTGGGGCCGCCGTGACTTTTCACAACCAGCGGCGGTTTTTCACCCGTAGGTGCTGCGAAATCTTGATTTTTTGGGGGATAAAAGAAACCGAAAGCGGTTAAACCTTTTTCCGTGGGAAATTCGACAGGTTCCGGTACTGAAAGATAACCCGGATCGATGCTTAAATCGCTCGATCGGCGCAATATTTCTAGCTGACTTGTTGCTAAATTTAGTTGTATAATAGCAGCAGATTCGGCGGGCGAACCTGCCAGAAAAACAACAGTTTCTCCCCGCGCTTTCACCGACGAAATATCAGTGTAAGGAGTCTCAATTATTGTCAAATGCTTTGTTATCAAATCGATACTCGCTAAATGCCACTTGCCTTGCTGAGTGTAGGTGCAGATAATTTGGGTTTCCGAGACAACGGCATAAGTAGACATTCCAAAAACCCACTGAGGAAGTCCGAATTCAGCAGCCATTTCGCACAAAGGTTCTATTCCAGCTTCCCCCCTTACCAAGGGGGGATTGAGGGGGGTTCTAGAGTGCCAGCGGTATAAATTCCACCAGTTCGACTTGTCAGAAACAAAATACAAAACTCCATCAAGCGACCATTCCGGCTGAAAAATTGACTCCTCAACCCCGCCAGCAACTAAGTATTTTTCACCTAAAGAACCATCAGTATTAATTTCTGCCACCCGCAATTCTGTGCCATCCCACGGCATATTTGGATGGTTCCAAGAAATCCAGGAAAGTTGAGAACCGTCAGGACTCAAACGCGGGGAAGCATAAAAATCATTGCCTTGAGTTAATATTTGAATATCTGCCCCGTCCGCCAAATTAATGCTAACAATGGTATTGACAGGTTCGCCCTCGCCTGCATAATCTTCGCGCACGCAAATCAGGCGATTTCTTTGCTTGTCCACGATCGCATCTGCGTAGCGACAATTAGCAGCAGGTGTCAGAGGTTCGGGTTGAGAATCTAATGTTTGACAATAAATGCGTTGGTCGGCAAAATGAGAAAAATAGATAGTGCCGCTAGCAACAACAAAGGAACCGCCGCCGTATTCGTGAACGCGAGTGCGAACATTGAAAGGTGCGGGTGTTGCGTCTGTTATTTTACCGTCGGGAGTGCGCCGGACGATGACGCTTCTCCCCCCTTCCGAGGGTCTTCCTTCTACCCAGTAAATATCAGATCCGTCGATCGCAATTTGTCCGAGTCCGACAGTTCCAGAAACAATTAAATCTGAGGTAATGGGAGATTTCCAAGAGCCGTAAGGTGATACTGCATTCATATAGTAGAGACAGTTGTGTTTGACGCACAAATAAATTTATCTTTGTAGTTTACAGGAATTCAGTAACCGGGAAGCAGAATGTCCAAAAAACTCGTACTCATGGATCACGACGGTGCAGTTGACGACTATCTCTCAGTCGTGTTGCTGATGACAATGGATGAAGTCGAAACTCTGGGAATAATTGTAACTCCGGCCGACTGCTACATTCAACCGGCGGTGAGTGCAACGCGCAAAATCCTTGATTTGATGGGGCGTTCAGAAATTCCGGTGGCGGCGAGTACGGTGCGGGGACTCAACCCATTTCCGGTGTTGTTTCGGCGAGATTCCTTTGCGTGCGATCGACTTCCCATTCTAAATGAAAAAGCAACCGTTGACACGCCGTTAATATCAGAACCTGGACAAAACTTTATGGTGCGAGTTTTGCGGGATGCAACGGAACCGGTCACATTAATGGTAACGGGGCCGCTAACAACTGTAGCGCAAGCTTTAGATATCGCGCCAGAAATTGCCAGCAAAATTCAAGAAATTGTGTGGATGGGAGGCGCACTCAACGTTCCCGGCAATGTTAGCAAAGATATGGAACCGGGACAAGATATGTCGGCGGAATGGAATGCTTACTGGGACCCGATAGCCATCGAGAGAATTTGGCAAACTCAAATTCCGGTTGTCATGTGTCCTTTAGATATCACTAATAATGTGCCGCTGACTGTGGAATTTTCTAATATCTTAGCCAGACAGCGCCAATATCCAATTTCCGATTTAGCCGGACAGTGTTACGCGCTAGCAATATCTCAAGATTACTATTTTTGGGACATTTTAGCGACCGCTTATTTAGCGCATCCAGAATTTTACGAATTGCGAGAATGGGAAACTGAAATTGTTACTGAAGGTGTCAGTCAGGGGCGCACAAAAGTTAAAACAGGAGGGCGCAAAATTCAAGCAATGGATCGAGTAGATACGGAAAAGTTTTACAATTACATATTGCAGCAGTGGGCGCGTTAAGAATTACAAAATTTGGTAGTGGCGGAGCGGGCGCCCAATATTTCCGCCGTATAAAACCCGCCCCGATCTTCTCTTCTTTTCGCTCTTTTTCTCTGCGTCCTCTACGCCCTCTGCGGTCAATAAAAAAAAATCTCATTCACAACTCAGAACTTTTGAATTATTGCTGGTGTTTTGTATTTGATAATTGTGATTTTCCGTAGGTGAGTTACTTTGTCATTTCCTTGAGGACTTGTTCGAGTGAATTTGCGTCTTGAGTTTTGCCTTGGCTTCTGAATAAATCCCTGGCTTTTTTTACTGACTCTACTGCCTCTGACATTTTATTTTGTGCATACAGGACTTGCGCAAACATATAATGAAATTCTGGGACGTTCGGTTTGAGGCGAATTGCGGTTTGAAAATTGGGAATTGCTTCTGCTAGTTTGTTTTGATTGGCGAGAAGGCTGCCCAAGTTGGCGTAAGCTTCGGCAAAGTTGGGGTCGATTTGAATTGCTCTGCGAAATGCTGATTCAGCACTTGCGGTGTTTTGTTGGGCTGCTAAGTTGATGCCTTCTTGGAAATAGTCATTTGCTCCGGCATTTTGAACTAAACTATTGTTTGGTGGTGACTCTGCTGACCCGATCGCCAAAGAAACATTTGCAGCAGAAACTGGGGTAACTGTCAAGAGGCTGGCGGCTGCCGCCATGAAAAAATGATTTTTTTTGAGTTCGTTTAACATTGGCAATTAACCTGGATTGGAAATCTGGACAAGGTGTTTTAGAGGGTTCAATTACTTTCTTCCAAAAATGTTTGTACTCGACCGCTCGGTCTCAAAACTACTCGAATTTTCGGATTTTTGCCATTGGAAACGGCAGAAACAAATGGCTCGCCGACTAAGGGCATACTAGCGCGATCGATATAATCTGCTGCTGCTTTTCCCATCGGTACAATACTTTGAATTGAGCCATTTTCATCGATCTGCACGCTGTATTCCAAGGTTTGTTCCATGCCTTCGATCGGCTTCCAGCGTTCCTCAAAGTAGGTTCTCGCTTCTGAAACCTGAGGAATTGTATCAAATAAAGTGCGATTTTTCTTGCTCGCCGCGGCTTGGTTGCTGTCTGAGGATTGGGCTGGCACTTGAGCGTCCTCAAGGGCTGGGAGTTCAGTGCTGGTAGGGGGGAGCATCTGCTGGGGGAGGCGGGGGAAGGGTTGCTGTGGGGGAATGGGAAGTCGGGATGCTGACAGGGAGGGCGGCAGGGGGGGCGGTACGGCGGGAGCTAGTTTGGGCGGTAGGGGGGGCAGCAGGTAGGGTACTGCTGCGGGTGCTTGGGCGGCGGAACTAGGCGGGCGTGGAGCAGGATCGGGAATTGTGATGATTTGCCCTTGAGGGCGGGCTGGGGCGCTCTGTGAGGCTGCCGGTGCGCTGCCGTTGGGGGGAAATAGCAGGGTTGGCTGCTGGATGGGGCTGGGTTTGTTGGTGGTTGGGGTTGGGCCGATCGCGATTGGGGGCAAGCTGGGGCCGGGGGAGGGGGCGGCGGTGTTGATGGGCGGGGGCGGCAGGGGGGGTAAACCGGGTGTGGCTGCGGCTGTTGGGGTTGGGGATGTCGCGGGGGATGTTGTGGGGGCGGGAACTGGGCTGGGTGTGGCGCCGGCGACTATCTGGGGCTGTGCTGGTGCGGGGGCGGATTGTGGATTTGTGGGGGCTGAGGCGGTTTGTGGGGAGCTGGCGGGTCGATCAAGCATTTTGACAATTCCGGTCGTCAAGCCCGCGCCGGCGACCAGCATGGCTGCGATATTCAGCCAGGGTACAGCTTTCGCCCGTCCGCGATTGCGGTTGAGGTTGGGGAGCACCATCACTTCGGCGGCGCAGTCATCTAGTGCTGTGGCCAAGTCAAACAGTTGCAGGGTGCTCAGGTGTACTTCCGGCCCGGATTCGGCGGCGCTCAATGAGCCTAAAAACAAGTTGTGGGCGAGCAAGCCCCGGGGTTCTAGGCGGGGGGGAACGGGCAGGTAGGAAGTGTTTGGGGCGGCGGCGGCTAGTTCGGAGGTGTTGGGGGGTCGATCGACTGTAACGGCATTACGCGCGACTTCTGGCAAGTCGGCGCCCACAGTAGGGCTAGTTTCAGGCTCGATATTGCTTGGACAATCGCGGGATGCGCCGAGGAAGTTTTGGACGTAGTTGCTGACTGCTTCGCGGAGGGTTTCGAGTTGATGGCGATCGCCCCTAAGTGTAACGTGTTGAGTATCTGGTAGCCTGGGGTCGTCGAGCCGCAACTCGAAATTTAAAGATTTAAACACGGGTTGGCCCGCCCAGCGAGATAGAGGCGAACTTTTGGCTGTAATTTCCAGCGTGCAAGTGGGGGGCGTGTAGCGTTTGAGAACCATAGCAAAGAAGGAAGAAGGAAGAAGAAGGAAGAAGGAATAAGGAATAAGGAAGAAGGAAGAAGGAATAAGGAAGAAGGAAGAAGGAAGAGCGAAGAAGGAAGAAGGAATAAGAAGGAAGAAGGAATAAGGAATAAGAAGGAATAACTATGTTTTATCTGATATTTTGTAGCATTCTCAACAAGCTTTTTTTAGCAACAGGCTTTCCTGCCTGTTCCACAACAAATATTGGCGTTGCTGATTTACGGTATGAAAGGCTAAATATGCAATTCATAAAAACCAGCGTCTACAAAGCTTCGGGATTTTAAAATTATTTATTTCATACCCTGATTAAGCAACGCCCAAATATTTTTTTTTGTGGAACAGGCCGGAAAGCCTGTTCCTGATGTTTTTCATTCTCGTTTCCATTATGGCTTAGGTTAATTCTTAGCACGGTCTAGGAGAGCTAGCCAGAGGCGTCGGTGGCCGCCGGGACTGCTGTAAAACAGCAAATCGATCAGGAGTTTCAGGGCCAAATTAGTTAGTTCTTTTGCCGATAAAGTTTCTGCATCCTCCATGCGATCGGCATAAGTGTTGCTGAACCTGTCAATATAATCTCCCAACAAAGCGACTGTGTGAGGTTCGCGGTTTTGCTCAGCCATTTGTTCCAGCAAAGCTACAGCGCGGCGAATTAAAGCTTGATGCTGTTTTGCTAAATGACAGCTTATCAAAACGAGCGATCGAGCTTCCTCGACATCGAGTTTTTTGCGCCCTCCCTGGCCTTTCCGCAGGGGGTTAGATTGGCGCAGCCGCCACAAAGCCACGCGATCGGCTACCATGGGCTCTAAATTCAGTTCGGCTGCTACTTTGAGCATCGCCTCTGAGCCAATTTCTGCCAGTGCTTCTAGGGCTAACAGCACTAAATCCAGTTGGGCTTTAATGTTGTCCAACTGGGTAGGTTCTGGTGCTTTTTGGGTCAATTCTTCCCAGTTGGGAGATGGGCCCGTTTGGTTTGTGGGAGCGGAGGGCTTTACAGTCGAGCGCATGGCTTGGGCACGGGAAATAAGACAGGTTGAGGCAGGATATCGAACAGTATGCAGGGCTTTTGTTTTGTGGCCCGACAAAAGCAGATTCTGTTAATTTGTCTCCATAACTCGTTGCTTTGATTCCGGCAATTCTAACTGCTGGACGGATTTGCGGGTTAAAAGTTGCGATTGCCAGTTCGATCGATCGCAACCAGCACAACCCCAAAAATTTTTATCCCCAACCATCCTACGCCGCCGGGTGCGACAAATCAATTTTGTGTGTTTCGGCTAAGCTGTTGCAGCCCAAAAATTTAAGTTTTTGGGCGAACCGGATGCCCACCCCACAAGAGTTTCAAGAAATGTGATTCTAAAAACTAATTAGATGCACGCCAGCTTATTTGAGATAAACCAGCGTCACGCCTCCACCTCCTTCTTTTTGACTGGCGAGCTCGAAGCGGGAAACCTGCGGGTGAGTAGCCAGGAACTCGTGCACCCCGCGCCGCAACTGTCCTGTACCTTTACCGTGAATTATCCACAGCGCACCGTATTCGACGGCTTTGGAAAGAGCTCTGTCGATTTCGATTTCGGCATCGGAGACTCTGGCGCCCCGGAGGTCGATCGAATTATTAGCAGTGCGGATAGCAATTTCGGGATTGGGTTTTGCCGGTTCCGACGCTGCTTGCTTAGCTTTGGCGGTAGCGGCTGAAGCGGCTGCAATCTTGGCTAATTGAGCTTTGGTTTCGGGTTTCTCACCGTCGAGGGATTCAATTTCTGCCAGTTTGACGGTCATTTTCATAATCCCAAACCGCACGCTCAACTCTTCGTTAGCGTCGGGGCCGCTGAGGACTTCGGCGGTTTGGCCCAAGCTGGGAATGCGGATGCGATCGCCCGTTTTCGGCATAAAACCCGGTTTTGGTTTCGCCGGTGCTTTCCGCGAAGGCAAATGTTTTTCAGAAATTTGATTTAAGGTATCTGTCGCCTGTTGGGCATTTTGAGCTGTTCGATCGCCAGACTGCAATTGCCGAATGATTTGAGCAATTTCTGATTTTGCAGTACCTATTGCCTCATTTACTGCCACTTCCTGAGCTATTTTTAGTTCTCGCTCCCGCTCTTGCAAAGCCGCTGCTTTTTGAGAAACTTCTCTGTGCAGTTTTTCGGTTTGGTGCAGGAGTTGAGTTGCTTCTCTGGCTTTGGTTTCCTGTTTCCGGCGCTGCGCTTCGAGTCCGGCGATGACTTGGTTGACATCAGCCGAAGCACCCCCGACATGGGTTTGAGCTTCTTCAACTATGGATGCTAGCAAACCGAGTCTTTTGGCAATGGTGAGGGCGTTGGAACGTCCGGGAATTCCCCACAGCAAGCGATAGGTTGGCTGCATGGAACTGTCGTCAAATTCTACTGAGGCATTTTCAAAGCGGGCGTCTTGATATTTGAGGGCTTTGAGTTCGCCAAAGTGGGTAGTTGCGACTGTTAGTAGGGAATGTTGGGCGAGATATTGCAATAGGGCGATCGCCAATGCACTGCCTTCTGAGGGGTCTGTCCCCGCTCCTACTTCGTCTAACAAAACTAAAGATTTGGGAATTGGGCATGGGGCATGGGGCACTTGTGCTGAGCTTGTACTGAGCTCCGTTGAAGTGCGTAGCCGAAGTATGGGGGCTGGGGAATTTGTACTGAGCGTATTTGTATTGAGAGAATCCGAAGTAGCCGAAGTATTCGGAATTGGGAGGTTTGAATTTTCTGCCTCTTTGGCCTGCGATTTATTAGCCAAAACTTCTAAAATGCGGCTGATGCGGCGGATGTGACCGCTGAAAGTAGACAAACTTTGCTGCAAAGATTGTTCGTCACCAATATCAGCAAGAATGTTGTCGAACCAAGGTAATTCTACGGGTTCACGGGCGGCGACAAACATTCCGGCTTTTGCCATTAAAGCTGCCAATCCCAAGGTTTTGAGGGTGACTGTTTTGCCGCCGGTGTTGGGGCCGGTGATGGCGACGACGCGGATGTGCGGCCCGATAATTAAATCGACGGGCACGACTGCAAAGCCTTGCTCGTGCTGTTGCTGCCAAACTAATAAAGGATGGCGCAACTGGCGGAGGGTAATTGGCGATCGCAAATTGCGAATTAATAATTGACTGTTTTCTGAGTTTTCTTCTGCTGCTGGCTCATCTATATTTTCGGTATTTTTTGGTGCTAATTCTGGCTCTCCCAAATCTATAAATTTAGGAGGATTTGCTTGCAGCCAATAACCGTAGCGCGCTTTAGTGGCAGCTAAGTCTAAAGTTGTCACTACCACCAACAATCTGTCTAAATCTGGTTTGACTGCTGCGACTTGCTCGGTGAGGGCGCGGCGGACTGCTTCTTCTTCGGCTTGTTCTTGTCTGAGCAACTGCCGCATTTGGTTGTTGAGATTGACTGTGTTGTGGGGTTCTACGTACAGTGTCGCGCCGCTGGCGGAGGAGTCGTGAACGATGCCGGGTATGGCATCTTTTTGGGGAGCTTTGACGGGAATTACAAAGCGCGAGCTTCTTTGGGTAATTACCTGTTCTTGGACGGCGTTGGATTGGCGCTGCAAAATCCCTTGCAATATTTGATAAATGCGATCGCGCAATTGTCGCATTTGCACTCGAATTCCTGCTAATTTAGGAGTGGCTCGATCGGCTACTTGAGCGCGATCGTCTATACAGCGGTGGATTTCTTGTTCGATTTCAGGATAAGTCCGCAATTGCGATGCCAGTTCTTTGAGCGTCGGGACATCGGTTGCAGAGTCAACGATCCGGCGCAATTGCCTTGCTCCGGCGAGGGTGGTAGCAATTGCCAGCAATTCTTCGCCGCCGAGCAAACCTTGCAGTTCGGCTCGTTGCAGGGAAACGCCGATGTCTTGGATGCCGTCAAAACTCAAAGCACCGCCAGCGCGGCTCTCTAACTGATAAGCTTCCTGAGTTTGGGCCAGCAATTCTGTTGTTTGGGCTATCGTTGGCGGAATGTGGAGGTCGAGGGCGGCGGCGACGCCGAGTTTGGTAGCCGCGAAGGTAGCCAAGTGCTGACACAGGCGCGGCCATTCTAATAGTTCTAGTGTTTCGGCTTGAATCAAAGTTGAGGTGGTGTTGGTAATTGGCATTCCCAGGCGCTGACCGAGAAGGTGAATTTGACTGCACTATTTATTGATTTTAAAGTTTTTTTTTGTTTCCGGGCGCAACTTGAGAAAGTATCTGGGATCGCCGTCACAAATTAAAAAGGCGAGAATTTGCATTTTTGCGTCGCTCGTCTAAATTTATACCTTCTACTGATACCAGTTTCCCAAAAAATCTGCAACTGCGGGCAAGCTGCCAAGAATTATACAGTAAGTCATTCCCAATTCTTTAATCTCAAATATAAAATTTAAAATGGTATCAGCTATTTTTGCCTTTGAGGGAGCTAGCATCTGCTGTTTTTTTGCTGGGATTGAACTATTGTGGAATTTTAAATATGTCCGGGCAATTGGGGCGACTGTATCCTAAAGAGTAAGTTGTGGAGCGGGTGTTATGGCAAAGATTTTGACGATCGCGGATGCTGCGACTTGGCAAGTCGTGCAAGAGTTACTCTCCGGGGAGGGACATGAGCTGAAAGTCGCTCCCGAGGGCAAGGATGGTTTAGACTTGGCGAGGGAATTGTCCCCGGATGTGATAATTTGCGACGGGACTTCGCCTCAAATCAACTGGTTGGAGGTGTGCCGGCTGGTGAAAGCCGATAGAGAATTGGCGACAGCATATTTTGTGCTGCTGACAACACCCGAGCAATTTACAGGGGTGGAAGAATTAGACGCGCTGGTGGACGATTTTCTGTTTAAACCGATAGCTAAGCAGGAATTGTTGGGGCGGGTGCGCGCCTCTAAACGATCGCGCGAGTTGAGGCTGGAGTTGGAGCGCTCCCAGGAAGAATTGCAACAGTCGTGCGATCGAATGCTGCAAAGGGAAAAAATGTCAAGTTTGGGCGAATTGATATCTGGTATCGCCCACGATATTAACAACCCAATTACTTTTATTTACAGCAATCTAACTCACGTCCAAACTTACGCTACTGATTTAATTGAACTGCTGCGATTGTATCAAAAACAGTTGGTCAATCCCGGAGCGGAAATTCTGCAAAAACAGCAAGATATGGATGTGGAATTCGTGCTCGACGATTTATTAAAAATTGTGAACTCCATGCGCACCGGGAGCGATCGCATCCGTCAAATAATCTTGTCGGTACAGGATTTTTCTCGCAGCGATCGATCGGGATGGCAGCTATTCGATATTTCCGACGGTTTAGAAAATACTCTGTTGTTGTTGCAGCACCGATTGCCGGCGCGCGAGGGCCGGCGGGATATCAAGGTGATGAAGGAATACGGAAATCTGCCGCAAGTCGAGTGTTACGCGGGTCAGCTCAATCAAGCTTTTCTGAATATTATCAATCACGCGATCGATGCTTTGGAAGAGTCGAGTCAAGAGTTGGATGAGTCGGAATCAATTAAATTTAAGCCTGTGATTTTGATTACCACTCAGGTAATCGATGCTCAGCGGATTTCTATTGAGATTGCTGATAACGGCATGGCAATCAGCGAAGATATCACAGCCCAAATTTCTGATTCATTTTTGATGTCGAAACCTGGAGAACACACCAGCGCCTTGGAACTTGCTGTCAGCTATCGGATAATTGTAGAGCAGCACAAAGGGGAGTTAAAATGTTTTTCGGAACCGGGTAAAGGTACTAAGTTTCGGATAGAAATTCCGTTCAGGCACTGTTGATTAATAGTTATGGTCAGGTTCGTAGTGAGGACTTCAGTCCTCTATTATGGGATGCGGACTCGCATTCCTCACTACGAACCTGATAGCGGTCTGCGTGCGTAATTTCTATGGCATTTAAAATAATGTAAAATTTTGTATATGAAATAAGCCAAGTTCCCGAAAATAGACGATAGTTGAAATTCAAGAGATTTCAACAGTCCGCGAAAACAAGTTTTAATCAGGTAATAAAATGGTAGTAGCAGCACCTGTTCAATCCGGCAGTCAGTCGATTTTTCAAGCTCGTTACGACAACTTTATCGGCGGCAAGTGGGTAGCACCGGTGAAGGGGAAATACTCGGAAAACCTTTCGCCAATTACCGGAAAATCAATTTGTCAAATTCCCCGATCGAGCGCCGAGGATGTAGAATTGGCACTCGATGCTGCCCACGCTGCGAAAGACAAGTGGGGTAAGACTTCGCCAGCAGACAGGGCGCGGGTGTTGCACAAAATAGCCGATCGCCTCGAAGAAAACCTCGATCGCCTAGCCATCGCCGAAACCTGGGACAACGGTAAACCAATTCGCGAAACCAGACTAGCAGACATCCCGCTGGCGATCGACCATTTCCGCTACTTCGCAAGCTGCATCCGAGCCCAAGAAGGGTCGATCGGCGAACTCGACGAAACCACAGTCGCCTACCACTTCCACGAACCCCTAGGCGTCATCGGACAAATTATCCCCTGGAACTTCCCAATCCTCATGGCTGCCTGGAAACTAGCCCCAGCCATCGCCGCCGGAAACTGCGTTGTCCTCAAACCCGCAGGCCCCACCCCCGCCTCAATCTTGGTACTGATGGAAATCATCGCCGACTTAGTACCGGATGGCGTCATCAACGTCGTCAACGGGCCCGGCGCCGAAATCGGCAAAACCCTCGCCACCAGCCCCCGGATTGCCAAAGTAGCCTTCACTGGTGAAACAACTACGGGCCGGCTGATCATGCAATATGCCTCGCAAAACGTCATCCCCGTCACCCTAGAATTAGGCGGAAAATCGCCCAACATTTTCTTTGAGGATGTCTGCGCCCAAGATGACGAATTCCTCGACAAAGCAGTCGAAGGATTGGTGATGTTTGCTTTCAACCAAGGCGAAGTTTGCACTTGTCCTTCGCGGGCGTTAATTCAAGAGTCAATCTATGATCGATTTATGGAAAGGGCGATCGATCGCATCCGCCAAATCAAACAAGACAACCCCCTAGATCCGACAACAGCCTTAGGCGCGCAAGTCTCCGTCAACCAGATGGAAAAAATCGCCGAATACGTCAAAATCGGCCGCGCAGAAGGCGCAGAATGCCTGATTGGCGGCGAAAGAAACACCTTATCCGGCGACTTGCAAGACGGCTATTATTTCCAGCCGACAGTCTTCAAAGGAAACAACAAAATGCGGATTTTCCAAGAAGAAATCTTCGGCCCAGTATTAGCAGTCACCACCTTCAAAGACGAAACCGAAGCATTAGAAATTGCCAACGATACCCTCTACGGTTTAGGCGCCGGAGTTTGGACGCGCGACATCAACACCGCCTACCGCATGGGCCGCGCCGTTCAAGCAGGCCGCGTGTGGACAAACTGCTATCATTTGTATCCCGCCCACGCAGCATTCGGCGGCTATAAATCATCCGGTATCGGCCGCGAAAACCACAAAATGATGCTCGATCACTACCAACAAACCAAGAATTTGTTGGTCAGCTACAGCCCCAAAGCTTTAGGCTTCTTCTAATATCAGACTGCGGTTGAAACCGCTTCTTGTCAAACGAAGTCCGCCGGACGCCGACGGTCGAAGATAATGTAATTTTAACGGCAGGTTCTTCAACCCTTGGCAATGCGGGTTTTGTCTGTATAGACGCGGTTTCAACCGCCCGGTCTTCTTATCCCAAGCGTCTTGCCCTACAATCACTAACTGTAGGGTGCGTCAGGGAAAAAATTATTAGTTTCTAGTCAAAATATTCAGGCCTGACGCACCCTACAATAACTTCTCCAATGCAAACAATCCCCAAAGTCACCGCCACAGAAGCCGCCTTAAAACTAATAGACTACCTCAAAACCCAGCACGGAGAATTGATGTTTCATCAATCCGGCGGCTGCTGCGACGGTAGTTCTCCCATGTGCTATCCCAACGGAGAATTAATCGTTGGCGGTGGCGATGTATTGCTGGGAAAAATAGGCGGTTGTCCTTTTTATATTGCAGCGCAGCAATACAAACATTGGCAGCACACGCAGTTAATCCTAGACGTAGTAAAGGGGCCCGGAGGCAGCGATTTTTCTCTGGAAGGGGCGGAGGGAGAGCGTTTTATTACTCGTTCTCGCTTGTTTTCCGAAATCGATAAATCTGCTATTTAAGATGTTTAAAATTTGGGTGCAAAACTTGTGCGATCAAGAATTTCCTGTTGCTAAGTTGAAGAGAAATGCAAGTCGATCTCTGGGAACAATGCTGATAGCAGCTCGTTTTTGAGTCATCTCTATTTGACGTTTAATTAAGTGGATTTACTTATATAGCGACCGCCACATCGGTGAGGACATAAATAACTTCAGGAATAGAGCCGATACCCGTACGGAATCAATGGTTTGATTTCCGTTATGCAACCCAACGACTGCGCTCGGGGGGCAAGCTGTCAACTGTCGAGCGGTCAACTGTCGAGCGGTCAACTGCTGTATATCGTGTCCGAAGAGAACTCCCATAATAAGATTGGTTTGTAGTGAGGACTAAAGTCCTATGATTGTGAGGACTAAAGTCCTCACTACAAACCGTTTTTATTAATGGTAATTTACCGGACATAATATTAGAGGGAGAAACAGAGTTTCTGAATTCAGCGCGCGAGGCTCGCAAACTATTTAAGCTTTAGGACTTGTAATTAAAGCCAATTCAATTTTTTCATTAGGCTTTTGAGTCACTTGCGCGCGCAAACCAGGGCCAAAAAAAGTAGCTATTTTTTCTTGCTTTTCTTCCCAGAATTCGATCGGCATTAGCGGCGAATAAAACTCTAGAATTAACGCATAAGCACCGTCAATATCAACTTCCCGCAAGCCTTGGAGGAGGGGGCGTTCCTCGTCTGTCGGGGCCATTCCCAAGCGTTCCAGAGCGTCATCTAAGTGGGCGGGTTGGCCGTAGCGAAATCGGGTGATATCTTTGCGGACTTGGTTTTGAGTATCTGTGGCCTGACTTTCTCGCAGCCGGAGAACTTCGCCAGAAGTCGGTTCGGTGAACTCCGCGGGTTCGAGTTCGGCCGCTTTCAGCGCCAAACCTCCCAGCAACAGGGGAATTCCATAAAAAAACCCGGCTAGGTTGAGGGTAGGTTTGTCGGTGAAGTAGGCATAAAAGCCGACTGCTGCTAAAATACCGCCCACCACTAAGGCTAGGCTTGCTAAAGAAGTTTTACGTAACATATTAGTGAGGTAAGTAGTCGGACAAAAATAATATACTTTAATTATTATCGGACAAGAAGTCGGGAATAAATTTAGTTTTTTTGCCAAAAGACCCGCGAAAACTGCTAGCATCTAGGAGCGCCGAAACTGTGTGCATCCACAATCTTGTCTTCAGATTCAGCAATTTATCCGGCTTTCCATCGAGGCTGCGCTACGGGTGAATATCTGTGTTAAGGGCGCGGCGTTGCTTCCAGAAGGCAGTCGAGATCGGCAGTATCATTAAAGTATAGAGAGTTGAGGTCGCGATCGATCCTCTTGCCCTTTCAACCAATTTTCGGACATGATTAAAGACGAAGACAAACAAAATGCTGGAGCAAACAAGTCGGTTCTAGACCAGATTAACTCGCTCAAACGCGAAGATGAAAGGCTTTATAATATCTTAGCGATCGATGTCTGGGCCCTAGCCAAGACAATGGATGAATATCAACCGGGATTTTGGTCTGCTTTTATGAAAAACCGCGAGAAGGCCCTGAAGCGCTTTTTAGCTGAAATGATGAAAAACAAACCCACCGATACCAAACGTCCGCCTTTTCTGCGCTGAAGTTGGGCTAAAGTTTTGATGTACAATCAAACTATAACACAGACTTAAAAGTTCTTAGCACGTTCATCACTTACAATATAAAAATAGTGCAGGATTGGCTGGGAAAAGGTAGGTCTGTGAATTAAGAATCCCCGTCTGTACGCAGGGGGGAAAGTCACATATTTTTGTTAATACTAGCAAAGGCCAAAAACCATGGATGTACAGACAATCAAAGAGCGCGTAGCAGAGATCGAAGTCAAACGGGAATCTCTCGTGCGACTGTTAGACCGATCGGACTTGGGAGCCCTGAGAATAGATGTCAGTCAGGCGATCGAGGAAATTGATGATTTGTTAGAAGAATTTAAGCGCACTTTTAACAGTTGACAGTTGACAGTTGGCAGTTGTTAGTTGGCAGTTGTCGCGCATTTAATCTGCATATTTCGGTGTATTAAAACTTTTAGGGCGGGCAAAATGCCAGCCCTAAAAGTTAAAATTAAATGCAGTACAGCTTAATAGCTAACAATAACTGACCACTGTCAACTGTCAACTGACTAATTCATCGCCATATCCATCAAAATCTGCTGAGAGCTCACCTCCGGGTTATTAGCAGGAGGGCGCCGCTGAGAATAATGTCCCCCAGGCTGCAAATCCCAAGCTTGGCGGTTGTCCGCCAGCATCACACCCAAAATTTCTTGCAACTCCATCACTATAGTCGGATCTTCCACTTGGACGATCGCCTCAACCCGTCTTGTGAGGTTGCGCTGCATCCAGTCAGCAGAACCAATATACACCTCTTCGTTGCCACCGTTGAAAAAATAAAACATCCGAGAATGCTCTAAAAAGCGGCCGATAATACTGATAACTTTGATATTTTCGCTAACATTCTCAACGCCGGGACGCAAACAGCAAATCCCCCGGATAATCAAATCAATTTTAACACCCGCTTGGGAAGCTTCGTACAAAGCAACAATAATTTGAGGGTCAACTAAAGCATTCATTTTAGCGACAATCCGGCCACAGCTACCAGTGCCGGTTTCGGCATTCAAGCGGCAGAAGTCGGCCTCGCGGCGGATTAAAGCTAAAAAACGCTCGCGCATATTGACCGGCGCCACCAACAATTTACGATAAGATAGCTGCCGCGAATAACCAGTCAAGTAATTAAACAAGTCCGTCAAATCCGAACCCAAATCTTCGCGACAACTCAACAAACCCACATCCGTATACAGTCCAGCCGTTTTCGGATTGTAATTTCCGGTGCCGATGTGGACGTAGCGGCGAATAAATCCGTCCTCGCGGCGGACTACCATCACAATCTTGGTATGCGTTTTGAGTCCCACCAAACCGTAAACTACGTGTACTCCCGCTTGTTCTAACTTGCGAGCCCAGTTAATGTTATTTTCTTCGTCAAATCGGGCTTTGAGCTCGACTAAAACGGCTACCTGCTTGCCGTTTTCCGCTGCTTGAATTAAGGCGCTGACGATCGGCGAATCACCAGAAGTGCGGTATAAAGTCATCTTAATCGCTAATACCGAGCGATCGTGCGCCGCCTCAGTAATAAACCGCTGCACAGTCGCTGCAAACGAGTGATAGGGATGGTGTAGCATCAAATCGCCCTGGCGGATGGCCGTGAAAATATCCTCACCTTCCTCAACATCCAACATCGATTTGCCTACCATCCTGGGCGGTTCCGAATTCCGCAACCGGGGCGGCACCACCGGAGTCCAAGCCGGGTCTTTGAGTTCCGGCACTGGCAGCCCGATAAAAGACATCAAATCCTTGAGGCCTAGCAGCCCCTCTACCACGTAAACATCCTGCTCTCCAAGTTCCAACTCATCCATCAACATATCTCGCAGTGCAGGCGGCATAATCCCTTGAATTTCCAGGCGCACCGCAGAACCTGTAAATCGGCGCTTGCGGAGTTCCTGTTCTATAGCCAGCAGCAAATCCTCTGCCTCCTCTTCCTCCACAGTCAAATCGGAATTGCGAGTAATCCGAAACGGGTGATATTCCTGAATGTCCATCCCCGGAAACAAAGCCTCTAAATTGTGGGCGATTACCTGTTCGAGAGGTACCCCCGTCCACACAGGAATTTTGCCCCTTTGTTGCCACTGCAAATCCCCCGGTAAGGGCAAAAATCTGGGCAAAACCTGCGGTACTTTGACGCGCGCAAATAGTTCTTCGCGGGTGTCGGGATCTCTGACAACTACTGCTAAATTAAGACTGAGATTGGATAGGAATGGGAAGGGATGACTGGGGTCAACTGCTAACGGTGTGAGCACGGGAAATACTTGTTCTTTGAAGTAACGATGCAAGTAATTTCGCTGTTCTTGATTCAGGTCGATGTAGTCGAGAATGTAGATGCCGTTTGCTGCTAATTTGGGCCGCAGAGTTTGCTCAAAATAGGAGTGTTGCTGAGTCACCATCGGCAAAAGCCGCTTGTTGATGGCATCTAGCTGTTCTTGGGGCGTGCGGCCGTCGGAGGTCAATTTGCTGACTTTTGCTTCTACTTGCTGTTTCAGGGCCGCTACGCGCACCATGAAGTATTCGTCGAGGTTTGAGCTAAAAATAGCGAGGAATTTGAGTCTTTCTAGGAGGGGCGTGCGGGGGTCGAGGGCTTCGTGGAGCACGCGGTTGTTGAATTCTAGCCAGCTTTGTTCTCGGTTGAAGTAGTATTGGGGGTCACTGAGGTTGATTTCGGTGTATGTTTTGGCTGGGGTCTTTTTTTGCTTGGACATGGTTTGGGGGAGTCTTGGGGAGGCTCGGTGATGGCATCTGTACCATTAGTATTGTAGGTTAAACCACAGCAGCGGGCGATTGAAATCGCGCCTACACAAACAAAACCCGCCTTCGCGGGTTGAAGAGAAAGAGCGATCGAAGTTTATGGTTTAGGTGAATAAAAAAGATAATAAACCCAAATTTAGGATTAAAAACTCAGACATTTCTTAGTCCGCGAAGGCGGACATCGTTTGTGTAGACGCGATTTCAATCGCCCAGTCATCAAAGCCACATATCCGGCCCATTTATATCCGCCCGATCCAATTCTGCACCGCATCCAACAAATCATCTGCATCCGCCGCAAAACCTGTTAACGGCAATTCCAGCGGTGGGTTAAGCGTGCCATGCTTGATAAAATTCTGGGTAAGTCATATTTTCGGCACACTCCCAGATGACTTCGTGACATCTTTCATTCCGACCAAAATTATTTTTGTAGATTTCGGAAGTTAGGCGATTTTTCAAACCTGAGACTGCGGTGGCGAAGTGTTTACCTGTCATAATTTTCAGTAAGCTATCTGCCGGGTCAAAAATAGAATATTCAGGGTTATAACTAGGAATCAACTCTATTAAAGTCGCGATCGCAACTGGGTGATATTTCTCTATTTTCCCTAAGCTAGATGCCGCTCGACACCGGGTATCTGGGTTAGCTGAGTTGCCGATTAAATCGACTAAAGTTGCGATCGCAACTGGGTGATATTCGCCTATTTCCCCTAAGCTAGATACCGCTTGAAGCCGGGTCTGTTCATCACCTGAAGTGCGGATTAACTCCACGAAAGCGGCGATCGCTTCTGGGTTATTTTTTCCTATTTTTTTTAATTTAATTCCCAATTCCCACCGATGATAGGCATTCTGAGAAGTGCCGAGCAACTCGACTAAAGTGGCGATCGCAACTGGGTTATTGTTATCTATTTTCCCTAAGCTTTCTGCCGCTTGAAGCCGGGTAGATTCATTTTGAGAGGTACCGAGCAACTCGACTAAACCGAAGATTGCCTCTGGGTTATTTTTGCCTATTGCCCCTAAGCTTTTTATTGCTTGACACCGGGTACTTTCATCACCGGAATTGCGGATTAACTCGACTAAAGCGGCGATCGCAACTGGGTTATTTTTGCCTATTCTACCTAAGCTATCTGCCGCTGACCACCGAGTCCTTTCATTGGAATTGCGGCTTAACTCGACTAAAGCGCTGATTGCAACTGGGTTATCTTTATCTATTTTTCCTAAGCATTCTGCCGCTCGCCACCGGGTAAGTTTTTTATTACCTGACTTGCGAATTAACTCGACTAAAGCGGCGATCGCAACAGGGTTATTTTTGCCTATTATTGCTAATTTTCCTGCTGCTTGATAACGAGTATCTTTAGGACGGCAGTTGCGGATTGACTCCAATAAAGTTTCGATCGCTACCGGGTTATCTTTGTCTATCCTACCTAAAATTTCTGCCGCTCGCTCTTGGGTAACTTTATGCTCTGAAGTGCGAATTAACTCGACTAAAGCGGCGATCGCAACTGGATTATTTTTCCCTATTTTCACTAAGCTATATGCCAATATTATACAAGTAGGTACGTTGTGCCGAGAGTAATGCGGGTAGAAATGGTTATGATCTGAAGTGCGGATTAGTTCTACTAAAGCTGCAATCGCTTCTGGGCTATCTTTGCCTATTTTTCCCAAGCTATATGCCACTCGCTTGCAGGTATTTTTCTCAACTGAATTGCGGAGTGACTCGACTAAAGTGGCGATCGCAACTGGGTTATTTTTTTCTATTTTCCCTAAGCTCTCTGCCGCTACACACCGGGTATGTTCATCCTGAGAAGTACCGATTAACTCCACTAAAGCGGAGATAGTTTCTGGGCAATCTTTGCCTATTTCCCCTAAGCTTTTTGTCGCTCGCCTCCGGGTATATTCATCACCTGAATTGCGTATCAACTCGATTAAAGCGGAACCCGCCTTTTCCCGATCCGTCTCTTTGATAACTTCCCTTGCTCTATCGACAATTGGATCGAGAAATGTCCGCCAATCCTGTTTTTGCTTATTAAAATAACCAAATCCCCAAATAACAATCTGCGACACAATCTCATCAGCCAGACTGCAATCTTTAAACTCAGCAATCCCCGCAGCCGCTAGAAAATATGCCCGATATCCATAAAATTTATCCCACCCAACCTTAAACTTAACCAACGCCTTAATAAACGCTTCCTTCTCCTCCTTCCCAACCTCCTCACGCCCCAACCACAGCAAAATAACCTCCTTCCACTGCTTCTCAAAAATCCGGTACACCCCATCCCTCGTAGGGGCGGTGCCCCCGTGCCCGCCCTCTGGGGGAATATGATTCAAGAAAAAGTGCCAATCCTCAACCGCCAAAGCCGCCAAATATTCCTGAAACGTCGGAT
Source organism: Cyanobacteriota bacterium (assembly GCA_025362325.1). GTDB lineage: Bacteria > Cyanobacteriota > Cyanobacteriia > Cyanobacteriales > Microcoleaceae > Microcoleus. Next base: position 27,139 of record JANYGO010000117.1, read on the forward strand.
GGTAAAAAGCATAAATTCCTTCCAGCGTCTCCCCATCCCTCGCCACTAAATTCAGCCAACCCAAACGACAAGCCAACTCAAACTGCGATGCACCCATCACTCGATATCCTACACTTTCTCGCAACTGAAACCGCGCAGTTTCATTTAACATCCCAGAAAGTGCCAATTTCCCCAAAGCCGCATTCAAATCCTGCTGCTGAATCCAATTCAAGTGCGGTTTTTTCCACTGATATAAAGTAGTCACAAACCGCTGATAAAGCTTAGCCTTAGTATCTGGTAAATCCCCATCCAACGATTGCCAAGTGCCGCACAATAGCGAACATCTCAGGGGATTTTTTACTAAATCTCGAATTCGCTCTTTCCCCGATGCTGCTAATGCTTCGCGTAGCTGTTGAGCAAGAACCCCCCCAGCCCCCCTTGCTAAGGGGGGAGCAAGAGTTTCATCTTCTCTTGTCTGCTCCCCTTCTTCTCTTGTCCCCCCCCTTACCAAGGGGGGGCTAGGGGGGGTTCCAAACTGCGGGTTAGCGAGGGTTCCAAACCATTTATCAATAAACATTTCCACTTGTTCGGGATAGGAAAACTCCAGAGTGCGATAAGTATCAAAACTATCCAACGCAGAGCCGATCGCATCCCAAACATTCTGCCGACAACTTAGCACAATTCGCGCCTTTTGAATACAGCCGCCGGTTCTAATTTGGCGCTCAATTTCCGCCAAAGGATTGCCATCTCCGACAGCCATCTCATCCGCCCCATCCAACACCAACCAAACGCGATCGGCATTAAATTGTGCTACAAAGTCATCCTTAGTATCCGCCGTCGCCTCAGCCTTCCCAATTCTCTTAATTGCCGCCAACAGCCAATTGTCAAATAAATAGGTTTCTAATTCCTTCCCCTGCAAATCCGCCAAAGACACCCAAATAACAATCGCCTCCGAAATCTCATCAGCTACCCAATTAGCAATCTGCCGCAACAGCGTTGTTTTCCCCGCCCCCGGTTCCCCAATAATTCCTAACCGCTTCCCATCGCTTTTTGGACTACTTCCTTGCTGGATCACTTGTTCGAGAAACTCGCTATGTTCAAAGGTTTGAGTAACTTCCTTTTCCCGGTGCAAATCCGAACCTTCCTCAGCCGCCACATCCTCGCGTCGCTGAGTCACTTTCTGCCGTTTCACCAATCCCAGCGGCACATAAACATCATCTATTTGATGGTTGCCAAAAGTTAGCCGATCGCTACTAAGTCGCTGCTGTTCTTTTTCGTCTAATATCTGCTGGCAAATATCCTGCCAATCAATCGGTAGATAAACAATCCGGCTTTTTTCAACTATCTCCTCAAGCCAATCATACATCTCTTGGGTTCTACTATCAATCCGCGTTAAACTCTGCCCGGTAAAAATCTGAAAAACTTTCTCATTTTCCTTGATTTCCTGAGCAAAGTATGCAGAAACTAAGGCAAATAATTCTTGTTCTAACTTTGTCTTGTAAGGTGCGACATCGCAATTTTCCAGGGCGACTTCTAGCAGTTTTTGCTTAAGTTTTTCAACCTGATTCTGCTTTAGCTCATCTGCGGAAGTCAGCAGCAATTCTATCTCATCTAAACCTGCAATCGGAATCCCAGAAGGGACTGTTTCTTTATCGACTTGTTCTAATTCTAATTTGAGCTTTTCGAGCTTTCGTTTCAACCAATCAAAATCCCTGCGCCTGTCTTGCAGCGAATAGGCAAAACTCTCTCGGTTAGCCGCA
>JANYGO010000120.1 GCA_025362325.1 Cyanobacteriota bacterium
AGCCAACCAAATTGATAGGTTAGCGCGCCTAAAAAGGCTACCATCAAAACTAAGGATGCGGAACTTGTCAACACGTCCCACTTTTCGGAAGGACGGAAAATCGAGCTACCGGGCATGAAGTGAGAACCTTCCTTATCGGGCGATCGCCGAAACAGATAAATTGGATAGGCAAATAACATCAAATAAAAGCGTCCTAGCTTTTCGTACCAAGGCATTTGATTGTATTTGCTCTCCGACACTGGATACCAGCTTTCATCGTTATCCAAGCTGCCTGTATTCGCGTGGTGGGTTCTGTGGCTGATCCGCCAACCGTGGAAGGGTACGAGAATTGGAGCGTGGGAGAGGTGTCCGATCAGGTTGTTGAGCCATTTGCTCTTGGAGAAGGAACCGTGCCCGCAGTCGTGGCCGACTACAAACAATGCCCAAAACATGGTTCCCTGCATGAACCAAAAGATTGGGTAAAAGAACCAGGAATCTAAGGTGTAGGCGATCGCATATAAACCTGCGATAATCCCCAGATCCAAAAAGAAATAAGCTAGAGATTTCCAGGCCGAGGGTTCAAAACAGTGGGCTGGAATGGCGGCTTTGATATCTTGAAGAGTAAAAGGTAACTCTGTTGTACGAGAGGATGAGCCTTGAGTGCTCGGCTGATTGAGAACAGTATTTGATTGCACAAAGTTTCCGATTTAAGCTGACTTGAGAAACCGCATTCCGCCTTTTAACATTCACTTTCAGCCCGCAAGGAGCCATATTTTTTACTCTGCAAGGGTTTCTAAAGTTCTTTAGTTCCGCATGAATAGCCCGCCCCCGATTCTCAAGCAAGTTGGCTTGTAGAATAGTTGTGTGGGTAAATTTAGCGCGATCGACCCTGTTATCTAAAAAAATTCTATGTGTCCGTTGTTGGTACGAAATGCGACTTCAATACTGAGATCGCAGTTTCTGGAGGAATTACCTCCAGTTCGCAGGTAGCATACAACATTTCCAGCAGATATTGTCAACGAGAGTGTAGGCTGAGGCGATCGATTTTAGATTTGCGATTTGAGATTAAAGAATTGAATAATAAATCTCAAATTCCCAATCTCAAATCGGAGTGTTGGGTTTCACGCAAGTTCTACCCAACCGATCGATCCCTACAGTTCACAAATTCTGCCCGAGTTGCTACAGCTAAGTTAATTTAACATTTCTACACACACTCTGGCAATGACTTACCAAAAAAAAATTTTCAATTCATAAATCGCGGCAAGTCACCGCCGAAAAAGGGATACAAGCCCCCGATAATCGTCGTCGCAGATCAAAATTTTAGACTCAAGTTCAAACTCCCAGATTCATCTGAGGACTCAATCTAAAATCTACAATCTAAAATTGACGGGGCGGTGGCTCGATCGCTTTGGGATTTTCTAGGTGGTAGCCTTTTCTAATATGAGCTTCGCCCGTTTTACCATAGCCGGAATCTCGATCGGATAATCACCAGTGAAACACGCCGAACAAAAACTCATCGGGTCTTCGTTAGTCGCCTTCAGCATTCCATCCCAACTCAAGAAAGCCAAGGAATCCACCTCAATTTGGGCGGCGATTTCGGCGACAGACTTGGTAGCAGCAATCAACTGATCTTGATTGTCGGTATCGATCCCATAGAAACACGGATGAGTCACCGGCGGCGAGGAAATTCTCATGTGCACTGCGGTTGCGCCCGCATCACGCAAGGCTTTAACAATTTTGCGGCTGGTAGTGCCACGCACGATCGAATCATCGATAATAATTACCCGCTTCCCTTCCAACACATCTCGCAAAGGGTTGAGTTTCATGCGGATTCCTGACTCCCGCATTGCCTGAGTCGGCTGAATAAAAGTGCGTCCGACGTAGCGATTTTTAATCAATCCTTCGGCGTAGGGAATGCCGGAAGCCTGAGAAAAGCCGATCGCCGCCGGGATGCCAGAATCGGGAACGCCAATGACTATATCAGCATCTACGGGAGATTCGGCGGCTAAGAAACGCCCGATCCGCAGTCGATAGCTGTACAAATTTTCACCTTCCATGATGCTATCGGGCCGAGCAAAATAGATCATTTCAAAGATGCAAAGTTTGCGTTTTTGTTGTTGACTCCAGTGGAAGGAAGCCATACCGTGTTCTGTAATCCAAACTAATTCCCCCGGTTCTACGTCCCGCAAAAATTCAGCACCGATGATATCCAAGGCGCAAGTTTCCGATGCCAAAACATATCGTACCGGATTTGTGCCGATCGTCCCGATGACCAGGGGGCGGACTCCGTGGGGGTCGCGGACGCCCATTACGCCCCTGGGGGTGGCGATCGTCAAACTAAAGGCTCCTTGGCACATAGCAAAGGCACTGATCGCAGCTTCCAGCCAGTCCTTGCCCTGGTCTACCTCCCAACCGATCGCCACTGCGATCGCCTCTGAATCCGTCGTACTGACAAACTCGCAGTTGCGAGACAGCAATTCTTCCCGCAATTCTTTAGTATTGACAAGATTCCCGTTATGTGCTAAAGCGAGACTTCCCAAACGGGTTTTGACAACCACAGGTTGAGCGTTGATCACCCGCGACGAGCCGGTAGTAGAGTAGCGAGTGTGACCTACGGCTAAGTTACCTGGCAAGTGACCTAAACTCGATTCGTTGAAGACTTGGGAAACCAGTCCCATATCCTTGTGCAGGTGGACTGTTTCACCATCAAAAGTAGCAATTCCGGCGGATTCCTGACCTCGGTGCTGCAAAGCATACAAGCCGAAGTAGGTCAACTTGGCGACATCTTCACCCGGTGCGTAGATACCGAAAACGCCACAAGCTTCCTCGGGCTTGTCGGGTTTGCTAGAATGCTCGTCAGCCTCGAAGGAATGGTTGGGAATCATAGATGGGTGGGTTCCTAATGGGGAAGGTGGGTTAGGGGGACAGTTTCAGCGGGAAATCTTGTTTGCGAAAGCGTCGCATAACTTAACATTCCCTTAATCTTGCCACGGATCTGTCATTATTTCCAACTCGTGTAGCATTTCAGACAGAAGCGATGCGGCGTTTAATGGCATTGTAGTATCGATCGCCCCCCGATCCTATATTAACCTTGATTAACGGCGGGCGAGGGATTCGGCGATTGAAAAATACTGTTGGCGAAGTCGCCAAGGGTGTTACCCCTCACATCTGGAATGCAGCATTGGGGTTCGATATGGCTACTTAATAGCTATATGGTTAATTAAATATTTAGTCCAGAGCCACTATTTCTAGGGGTGAGGGGTAAAACCATTTTTAAAATCGCCAACAGTCTCTTGAAATGGCTTAAGAGTCAAACTCTCGTCCCAGCAGAGGGGAACGAAGAGATAGGCGATCGTGCAATGGAAAATAAATTAGGAAATTGCTTCACGGGCTTTTTGAAATATTAGAATTTAAGGTCGATATATCTTGACTTTTTCATAAAATTGACCTACTATATCATCATGGGAATCTGTGCGGCAATGTAAAGTCATTTTGGCGCGGCAAGTTATGGCAATAGCACGGAGCAGATAAGTTTTTCAGTTTAATTTGTAGGGTGCGTCGCTGCGAGATTCTCGATCGAACTTGCAGATTATTTCGGGCGACGCACCTTACTAATTTGTAGTGCGTCGCTGTGAAATTGTCGATTTGATTTGCAGATTGTTCAATGCGACGCACCCTACCACTACTACGCGGAAACTAGGACGGGGAAGAAACCGAAGCTACCGCTACGCGAAAACCCCCGTACCTCCACCTGCAGGCCGCCGAATACCTGCCACGAACGGTACAGCGACACTTGACCGCCTGGTTGAACCAAGAACCGCCACGCTGCACCCGGTTATTATCCGTTCCAGTTTCCCAAGAACTTCCGTCACTCGGTGCGCCATTGTAGTTATCATGCCAGCGATCGCTGCACCATTCCCAAACATTGCCGTGCATATCGTATAAACCAAACGCATTGGGCGGAAAACTCCCGACATCGCTTGTTTGTTCGCGGTAAAGTCCCTCCCCCGCAGAACGGTAGGGATGATTGCCATCATAATTAACTAAATCCGGGGTAATTGTTTCGCCAAAATAGAAAGGTGTTGTAGTTCCGGCGCGACAAGCATATTCCCATTCCGCTTCCGATGGTAAACGATAAGTCTTCCCTGTTTTTTCAGAAAGTTTCCGACAAAATTCCACAGCATCATTCCAGGTAACTTGCTCTACAGGAAGTTGTTTGCTTTTAAAAAAACCTTTGAAATGAGAAGGGTTATTTCCCATCACCGCTTGATATTGTTCTTGAGTGACTGGATATTTACCCATAAAAAAAGGAGAGATATTCACAGTACGCTGCGACCCTTCACTGTCCAATCGCCATACTTCCGTATTGGGGGAACCCATCACGAAACGGCCGCCAGGAATTGCTACCATGTCTAAGGTTGCACCGCCACCTAAATTTTCACTAATAAATTGTGCTTGACGGCGTTGACAGCTAGTTATATTACCCCGCACATCAACTGTCACCACTTCAAAGCCAAACCTTTGTAAAGTCGGCGCGGGAGTTGGTGTCGGTGCGGGAGTTTGTGTTGACTGATGTTGAAAATCTATTAAAACTTCCTCGGCTGATTGATAGCGCTCCTGGATATCTTTTGCCAACAACTTAGATAAAATCAATGCCAGTCCCTTGTCTATAGGATTCTTCAAATGTTTCTGCCAATTGGCAGTCCAACTATAACCCTGTTCCGTCCACAAACCATCAGGATGTACCCCCGTTATTAGATGAAAAGCCGTCGCCCCCAAGCTAAACAAATCGCTGGCTGGATAAGCTTCACCCCCTTTCATTTGTTCAAATGGTGAATAACCAGGCGTACCAATTTGCGTTCCCAGTCTCGACATCACTGTTCCAGACAACTGTTTGGAAACTCCGAAATCAATTAGCATTAACACACCGTCGCTGCGACGGCACATAATATTCTCAGGCTTGATATCTCGGTGAATGATTTTTTGTTCGTGAATAAACTTGAGAACAGGTAGAAGTTCGAGTAATAGTTCCTTAACTTGGCTTTCTTGCCAATTTCCCTGATTTTGGAAAAGCGTCAACAAATTATCCCCATCAACAAACTGCTGTACGAGATACAAATATTTGTTGTCTTCAAAATAGGCATCTAGTGATGGAATTTGGGGATGTTCTCCTAGCTGTTGCAGTTGTCTGGCTTCTTGCTGAAATAATTCAGCAGCTTTGTTAATCGCCCAAGTTCCCTGCACATTTGGTGCTAATTGTTTAACGACACAGCGTTGATTTAGTCGATCAATATCTTCTGCTAAATAGGTTCTGCCGAAGCCACCTTGACCGAGGAATTTGATCATGCGAAAACGATTTCGCAGGATGGGTACGAGTTCCAGGCCACAACTGATGCAATATATTTGTCCGTCCGGGTTTTCAGGTTTTTGACAGTCGGGATTGATACAGCAAATCATTTGTTTTAGGAATGATATTGTTTATATTGTATAGATTAATTGGGTAATTGAACCGGGCGGCGGCGATTAGACCCGGCGGTTGAAACCGCGGCTACATAAACAAAGTCCGGATGGTGCGCGGACTGAAGAAATTCAACCCGCGAAGGCGGGTTTCGTCTGTGTAGACGCGGTTTCTAACCGCCGGGTTTATTAATCCCAATCTTAACCCGCGAAGGCGGGTTTCGTCTGTGTAGACGCGGTTTCAACCGCCGTGTGTATGAGCCCCTATCAAACAGATCCAATCCGACGCTCGATCGCATTATAGAATCGATCGCCCATATCATTCATCGAAACCTCAATTAACGCTTGATTGTCAGCACTCACAACCCGCAAAGGTGATTCAGCACAACAAACTAAACCAATTTTCTGCCACATTTTGGTCAAATGTTCTTGCAGGTAAGACTCCCAAATTCCTTGATTTTTCGGCGCCACTGAAACTATAATGCAGTTGCCCATTTCACCAAACAAAATTTCATCCCAGCGGCTGACATTTGCCGAATTGAAAGTGAGATGTATTTCTGCACCCATTTTAGCAGAAATACAGCATTCCGCGAGGGCGATCGCAATTCCACCTTCCGCACAATCATGGGCAGAACCTACCCAACCTTGCCGAATTCCATCGCGACAAACCGATTGCACTTTTCTTTCTAACTCAAAATCTATCCTTGGCGGTTTCCCAGCTACAATCCCGTGAATTGCCGCTAAATATTCCGAACCGCCCAAAGTAGGAGAAGTTTCGCTTTTTGAGCTTTCAGATGAAAGTTCTGAGTTTTGGGATGATTCCCCCATTCCCAGTACATAAATTAAATCACCTTTCTTTAGCCAAGCTTGGCCACAAATCTTCTTCAAATCGGGAATTAACCCCACCATTCCGATTACCGGAGTCGGATAAATTGGTTGAGGATTTCCCTCAGCATCAACAGTTTCATTGTAAAGAGAAACATTGCCACCAGTCACAGGCGTTCCCAACTCCCGACAAGCCTCAGCAATTCCGCGACAAGCTGAGGCTAACTGCCAATATCCTATCGGCTTTTCGGGACTGCCAAAATTTAGATTATCCGTCACCGCAATAGGTTCAGCACCCACACAACTTAAATTTCTCGCTGCTTCCGCTACGACTGCTTTTGCGCCTTCATAAGGGTCGAGATAAACATAACGAGAATTGCAATCAACCGTTGCAGCAACTCCGGGAATAACCCCCGGCTGCGGCGCTTCCTTCTTGCTAAGGGGGGGAGAAAGTTTTGGAGTTTCCCTACCTTGTGCCTTTGTAAATAGAGGAATTACCTCTTCTTCCTGTTTGCTTTCGGAAGCTAGAGAAACAGCATTTTCTCTCTGTAGATCGCCCTTAGCAAGGGGGGGGTTTTCCAGCCCGTTAGCAAGGGAAGATTGGCAGGGTTCTAGCGGACGTAATCTGACAACCGCAGCATCAGCGCCTCCCGGTAAAACAACAGTATTATTTTGCACTTGATGATCGTATTGGCGATAAACCCAGCGTTTAGAAGCTATGGTGGGAGTATCTAAAAGCGTCAGCAAAATCTGATTCCAAGTTTGAAAATTACCGTTAATTTCGATACCTGTAACTGTGGATTGTGGCAGCGAATCCGCCGTCCATTCCCATGCTTTTTTAGCATATTTTGGCGGCTCTGTCAACAGTTCTCGGTGATAAATTGGCGTGTTATCTGCCAAAGCTGTCGCGGTAATTTCGGCAGCGATTTCGCCTTTAAAGAGAATTCGGACGATCGGCTCTGCGATGACTATGCCCGCGACTACGGCGTGCAATCCCCAACGATGGAAAATATCGATTAATTCCTGTTCCCGTCCTTTCTCTGCCACAAACAACATCCGTTCTTGGGATTCCGAAAGCAGGTATTCGTAGGGAACCATGCCGCTTTCTCGAACCGGAACTTTATCTAAATCGAATTCAATGCCGACACCGCCTTTGGCTGCCATTTCTGATGTCGAACAGGTGATTCCGGCCGCGCCCATATCTTGGGCTGCGACGACTGCACCAGTTTTGAATGCTTCTAAACAAGCTTCAATTAAGGATTTCTCTAAAAACGGATCTCCTACTTGGACTGCTGGGCGGTCATCCATTGATTTATCAGTCAATTCTGCACTGGCAAAACTTGCGCCTCCCATGCCATCTCTGCCAGTAGTTGAACCGACATAAAGCACGGGATTTCCGATTCCAGATGCGCCGGATTTGACGATTTCTTGAGTTTCCATCAAACCCAAGGCCATGACGTTAACTAATGGGTTTTCGGAATAAGCAGCATCGAAGTAAACTTCGCCACCAACCGTGGGTACGCCGATGCAATTTCCGTAGTGACTGATTCCCGATACTACACCTTTGAATAATCTCTGGGTTTTGCTATCATCTAAGTTGCCGAAACGCAGGGAATTTAAAAGTGCGATCGGGCGAGCACCCATTGTGAAGATATCGCGGAGAATGCCGCCGACTCCTGTTGCTGCGCCTTGGAAGGGTTCGACTGCTGAGGGGTGATTGTGGGATTCAATTTTGAAGGCGAGTTGCAACCCCTCTCCCAAGTCTATGACTCCGGCATTTTCTCCAGGCCCGACAAGAATGCGATCGCCCTCTGTGGGAAACTGTTTTAATAGCGGCCGCGAATTTTTGTAGCAGCAGTGTTCGCTCCACATGACACCGAACATTCCCAATTCAGCTTTGTTGGGATGGCGGCCGAGGCGCTGAACGATTTCTTCGTATTCTTCGGGTTTGAGTCTTTCGGCGGCAATTTGTTCGGGGGAAAATGGGAGGTTTGGCATAGTAGTTGAAATCGTTTTGTATATTTTACACCCCGATTAGGGATTTTGTTAATCAAGAATTAAGTATCAAGATCCAAGAAACCGGGTTTTTTATTTAATTTGCGGGTGGAAACGAAGTGTTTTTACAAAAAACCCGGTTTCTGACCACACCTGCGTCCAGGACTGTTAATGCTAATTTCTAGGAGTGGTTTGTTGATCACAGCTTTCAGATTTTAAGTTCTAGCATGGATTGAATGCGCTGCATAGTTGTCTGCTCCTTGTTTGATATCTTCGAGAGACTTATCAAGCCATAACTGGCGACCTCCCCACAGAGGTCTGAGGGAGCGAAATCCCAGCCGTTGGTACAGTCCGATCGCATTTTCGTTGCGTTCGTTTGTATTTAGACCGATCGCACTACAACCCCTTTCGCGAGAACGATCGATCGCGAATTCTACCAGCCGCCGTCCCACCCCGCGCCGCCGCGCCTCCCGAACCACAAAGACATCTTCGAGTTCAGCCTCAAGGCCTGAGATCCAAGCCGAGTATCGGTACCGACACTGTACGTAACCGAGGTTATTTCCCTGCACATCGCAGGCGAGAAAGAACTCAGTTTTAGCGTCATTCAACAGAAGGGCGATCGATTCGCGAAAGTCAGCATCCGAGGGAGTTGATTGGCCCAGACGATCGCGAAATGCGGCAGCGAGGCGCACGAGTGAATTGAGATCCGCCTCCCTCGCAATTTGAATCTTTAGCTCTGTTTCCATATTAGTAATGTTACTAACAAATGAAAGCCAAACAAACAGAATTTTTCCCAAGTGAGCGAATCAGTGACTATATCGATTACGGCAGCGCCGATAATGATTAAATAGCATTCATTGGCAATTTAATGTCAAAGGCAGTATTAGTTTTTTGTGGCTTTGAGTAGCTTTCAGCACG
>JANYGO010000151.1 GCA_025362325.1 Cyanobacteriota bacterium
CGATAGCCCACCTGATAGTACAACTGTCGCGCCGCGTGATTATTTTCCAGAACATGAAGGTAAATCTCAGAAAATCCCCATTCTCTTGCTGTCTCCTCGCAGTTGCTGAGCAATTGTTGAGCAACTCCCTGGCGCCGATAGTCCGGGTGAACTGCTAAATTCGACAAATAAGGATAGTCACAACTCGGGATTTGCCAAGGGAAGCGAGAACGCAGGGCCATTTCTACTGTTCCTGCCATACACTGAGCTTGGTGCGATCGATAATTCTGCATTCCTTCCTCGCCCAAGACTAGCTCAGCAACCAGACAAATGTAATGTTCTGCCTTAGAGCGCAGTCTATTTTTTAAATCTTCGTAAATGCCCAAACGCAACACCGGATACACCCATTCTACCAACCCCTCGCGGGAGTAAAAGCTCATCGCCAAAATATCGGCTAGTTGCGTCAAGTCGTTCGACGCAGCGACGCGGATCGAAAAGCCAGAAAGTCCGGGAGTTTGTTGTTCGTGAGACGGTGAGGAAAAAAAAGAAGGATTCACAATTCCAGGTCACTATATTAATTTTTCTATGCTTGTTTCTAAGCTGCCAACCTTAGAAAATTCACTAATGTTAAGTAGGAGGTAGAAGGTAGAAGACATACACAGCAAGCTTTTTGGCGCTCTGTATTTTGCGTTCGATCGGGTGGATTTACTTATGATATTCTGACGTAACTTATAGACATGGTTGATTCGCCCCATTCGATCGCTTTTTTTATGGTTTAACTTAAGTAGTATAGCAACCGCCACATCAGTGAGGACATAAATAACCGGAATGAATAGAGCCGATACCCCTACTGCATCAATGGTTTGATTCCCGTTATGCAACTGTCAACCCTTCGGCGAAGCCGAGCGGGCGAGCTGTCCACTGTCGAGCGGTCAACTGCTATATCAGATGTTTGGTGCCACTTTAGGGCATTTAAGACTCAAGTTACTCTCGATGAAAACCACTCCCCTAATACTAGATTTGTGAGTAGCGGCAAACGTATTAAAAACAATCAAAAAGGTTTTAATGTCAGATTTCCCGAACCTTGCCACTCTGTGTTGGCGGAAATACTCGATCGAATATAACTTATCCGTACAGCGGTAATTGAAAAACTCAACTACCTGTCAGAGTGAACTACCCACCAGCAATCGGAGTACCGATATGCTAGGAGCTTCCCTCTTCTTGGGCAACCGCCTCGACAGCAGTAGACTTACGCCCATACTGTTTTGGTCTTACATTGCCTCCAAGGGCAGTAACGCTGGTTCCCAACGTCAATATCCGTAAGCCTTCATTTTTTATATTTATGGCTGCATTAATGTCTCGGTCATGCCGCGAACCACAGTGGGGACAATTGAATTCACGGACAGACAGATCCATATGTGGCAGCGACAGTAATGTCGAGGAGCAAAGATGCGACGAAGGGAAAAATCGACCTATTTCTAGGTATACTTTTCCTTCCGCTTCTGCTTTGTATTTGAGCATAGTACAAAACATTCCCCAGCCAGCATCACTGATGGATTTAGCTAGGCAATGATTCTTCACCATGTTCTTTACTGCCAAATTTTCTACGACAATGATTTGGTTCTCATCGACTATCTTACGGGATAGTTTATGTCGGAAATCTTCACGGACTCTAGCGATTCTGGCATGGACTTTGGCAACAGCCAATTTAGCCTTGCGTCGCCTATTAGTTGTCTTATCCCGTTTTCGAGATAATTTACGCTGTTTGCGTTTTAGGTTTTGTTCGTGCTTTCTGAGATGTCGAGGGTTTTGGTATTTAGATCCTTCAGATGTGACAACAAAGTCAAGCAATCCAAGGTCAATACCGATGGCTTTACCGTCTTCATTTGCAACTGGCTTATCAATCCCATCATCCATCAATAGAGAAGCATAGTAACGACCATCAGGCATCTTAGACACCGTAACAGTTTTCACACTACCCACCAATTCGCGATGAATTTTAGCTTTAACCACTCCAAGATTACCAGGGAATTTAATCTCAGTATCACCCAAAACTTTAACGTTCTGCGGGAATTGAATCGATTGTTTGCCGTGGCGTTTTTTGAAGGTTGGATATGCTGTTCGACCATCAAAGAAGTTGATAAACGCTTGAGACAAATTCAGCACCGAAGACTGAAGGCACTGAGAGTAACACTCTTTAAGCCATTCATATTCAGTCTTCCAGACTGGAATCTGTTTCTTCATCGTGAAAGCAGAGATACCTTTCCCCGTCTCTTTGTAGGTTTGGGACATGGTAGCCAATGACTGATTCCACACCCAGCGGACACAACCAAAAGCTTGCGCTAGATGGCTTTGCTGTTCAACGCTGGGATAGATTCTGACCTTGACTGCTTTTAACACGACTTTACTTATCACGCTGAGAGAACTATGATAACACACATACAAGGACTAGACAAGGATCAAGATTTGTTCGCAAACTCATCCGCCCCTGCGCTGACAAAAGAGCGACTAAGAGTCAATTCACTTGGGGCGGAATCGTCCGCTCACGCGCTTTTCATCCACGTGCGAAGCGAGTACGCTAGCTGTGTGGGGATTCCCGTCTGTGGAGCTAAAATGGTATAGCAATTGCGTCACTCGCACTTCCCCGGCTCTGCTGTGTGCCAGTCAACCGCCAAATATCAGTCAGGGGCTTGGTGTTGGAGCGCGGGCTGCATCCGAAAGCGGACTGTTAAAGTTGCTGTAACCTCGGGTGCCCAAAAAACACAGGCGAAGATATTGGATGTCTATTTTATCCTGTTGCCAGTAGTTTTTACATAGCAATTAAAACATACCCAGGAGCGAGCATAAAATATAAATTGGGCACATCAACTCACAATCAGTACGGTTATTGCTATGTATTATGAGATATCCAGACGGCTATTAAAAATGCCGGATTCGTGTTTCCTCTTCTGCATAGAGGTGAGGGGTCAGCGGACACTTCCCACGAGACGAGTTGATGTGAATATCATTAAATAATAAAATTGGGGTGCACTCCTGACAACTGTGACTCAGAAGAATTCAAAAGTGAAAAATCCGCTCTTAAAAATCAAGGTTTATGCTTGCTTCTGTACAGTCACAAAAAATTCAGATTCACAAATTATGGTGATAGCAGTTTCAAATAATAATGCAACTGTAGGCAAACTCCCAACCCGGAAGTCATCAGTCATTTGCATCACAAATCGCACCTTAAAAAGGGTATAATTTCAGCATTTGAAACCAAGCAATTATTCCTTTCATCTGACTTATTAAATCGAACTGCCCCGGGGCACAGGAGAACGGTGCATGAATTCCCAACAAAATCCTAAGTTAAAAATTCTGGTTGTCGATGACGAACCAGATAACCTCGACTTGCTTTATCGCACTTTCCATCGAGACTACGAAGTGCTCAGAGCCGAATCTGGCCCCGCCGCCCTCGAAATTTTGGCAAAAGAGGGAGAAGTTGCTGTGATTATCTCCGACCAGCGAATGCCAAAAATGAGCGGTACGGAGTTTCTCAGCCTGACGGCGGCTCAATACCCCGACGTGATCCGAATTATTTTAACTGGCTATACGGATGTTGAAGATTTAGTTGAAGCGATTAATGCTGGCAAAGTATTCAAATACGTTACGAAGCCTTGGGATGCTGAAGAACTCAGGGCTCTTGTCAGTCAAGCTGTTGATACTCACAATGTCCTGAAAGCGCGCACGAATGAGCTGCGTAGGGCTCTCTCGCAAGAATCGCTGCTTTATGCCGTTACTAATACTATTCGATCGGCTCCCAATTACCAGCAAATGCTGCAAAGAATTGTGGAAAGCGTAGGGCAGATGTTTGAGGTGAGTTGCTGTCTGCTGCGGCCTTTCCAAGACGGCCGGGTGGCTGATGAGTGGTTCGTTTACCAAAAGGCGGAAACTCAAGGGTTGCGGGGCGATACTGAAGCTAGACGAGATGCTTCTAGTGCGGGACTTTCGCCGGATTTGCTGCCGGATTTGGTTTGGGAAACTATGGATGTGGAGGTGATTCAAGATGCTCAAACTGACGAGAGAGTTTTAAACTGGGACAATCAGCGGCGGCAGGAGGCTTACCAAGCTGCGAATATTCGATCGAGCTTAATCGTACCGCTGTTTTACAAAATGGAACTGATGGCTGTCTTGGCGCTGCATCAGTTCGATCGACCGCGCCAGTGGCAAGACCACGAGGTACAGTTAGTAATTACGGTGGCCGACCAAGCGGCTTTGGCCCTTTCTCAAGCCAGGGCTTACGAACAGGTGCGGGCGCTGGCCAAGCGCGAGGCCTTAGTCAATACTATTACTACGGCAATTCGATCGAGCCTCGACCCCCAAAATATTTTTGCAGCGATTACTCAACAACTCGGCCAAGCTTTGCAAGTTGACGGCTGCGCCCTATCTCTGTGGACAGAAGATGATGAATACGTCCAGTGCGTGGGTCTCTACGACACAACTAAAGATACCGTGGCTGTAAAACAGGGTTTTAACAATCCAGAGGTAGTTGCGAACCCTCCAGGCCCTGAGACTGCTGCTGAGAGTGCTGCTGCGAAAGCTCGCGGCTGGGTTTTTGCTCATCCTTCCCTGCCGCAGTCTTTGGTGCCGATTCGTGGCAATCCGGTGCTGCTGCAAGTTATGGTATCAAAAGAGCCGGTGGCGATTGAAGACCTCAACGAACGCCCCGATTTAAATGTTACAGAACTGCAAGTTCGATCGCCAGCCCGGGCTCTGTTAGTCGTTCCCTTGCTCTCCGAAGGCAAAATTATCGGCAGCATTTCCCTGCGCCAAAATAGCAGCACTCGCCGCTGGAACCTCTCAGACATTGACCTGGCTCAAATAGTGGCAACCCAAGCTGCTTTAGCCGTGCAGCAGTCGCGCCTCTACCAGACTACCAGACAGCAAGCAGAAAGACTCCTGGAAGCCGATCGGCTCAAAACCGAGTTTTTCCAAAATATCTCCCACGAATTCCGCACGCCTCTAACACTAACCATCGGCCCTCTAGAATCAGCTTGCGGCCGCCAAGAAGACTTACCCTACGAACAAGCGGTAATCGCTTTGCGTAATTCGCGCCGTCTCCTGCGCTTGGTAAATCAACTGCTGGACTTGCAGCGACTCGATGCTGGACGGATGCAGCCGAGTTTTCGCCCCTGCGATTTAGTCAGTTTCTGTTACTCTACCGCAGAGTCGTTCCGCGCCTACTGCGATAAGAAAGGACTGCAATTAATTACCCAACTGCAAGAATGTCCTTTACTTTATTTGGATATTGAAAGATTTGACAAAGTTATTTACAACTTGCTATCAAATGCTGTCAAATTCACCCCAGAAGGCGGAACAATCACCCTGACAGTTGAACCCGCAGGCGCTCATTGCTTGCTGCAAGTAAAAGACACCGGCATCGGCATTCGCACCGAACAAATTCCCTATTTGTTCGAGCGTTTTCGCCAAGCCGAAGGTTCTGCCAACCGTTCCTACGAAGGCAGCGGTTTGGGTTTGGCCCTTGTCAAAGAATTAGTCGAACTCCACGGCGGTCAAATTTCCGTGGAGTCAGTTTACGGCGAAGGTACTACTTTTACCGTCTGGCTGCACTTCGGTTCGACTCACTTGCCCCCGGAACGGGTACTAGAAATACCTGCGGAGTTTCACTCATCCAAAGCTGCGGTGGAACTGGCAGATGTGGAAGGTGATTTGTCTGATGCTGAATTTGCCAATGAGAGTTTTGAGGCGATCCAACCGGTAAGTTCAGAAACAGCAGCCGGCACGGTTTTGGTCGTTGACGACAATCCAGATTTGCGCTTTTATGTGTCGGGAATTCTGCAAAATTCCGGCTTTGCAGTTTTGCTTGCCCGCAACGGACAAGAAGGATTTGCCGTGGCAAAAAACCGCAGACCGGATTTAATTGTCACGGATTTAATGATGCCTTTGATCTCGGGTTTGGATTTGATTAGGATGATTAGACAGGATGAGGAATTGCAGGGAACTCCGACAATTTTGCTGACTGCTAAAGCCGACGAAGATACTCGAATTGAAGGAGTAGAACGGGGTGCTGATGCTTATTTGTCTAAGCCTTTTAACGATCGCGAATTGTTGGCAGAAGTGCGTAATTTGATCGCCCTCAAACAAAACGAGCGCCGAGTGCAGCAGTTGAACAGTTATTTAACTGAGTCGGTGCTGCGCCGATTTTTGCCGCCGTCGATGGTAAAAGCCGCTGCGGCTGGAGATTTGGCTCTGGATTTGCGCCCGGAACCGCGATTGATTACTATTTTGTTTAGCGATATTGTCGGTTTTACTGAAATGGCAAATACGCTGCGCTCGCGCCGGGTAGCTGAGCTGTTGAATGAATATTTGGCGGCAATGACTAAGGCTATTTTTGACAGCGGCGGTACGGTGGACAAGTTTGTCGGAGATGCGGTAATGGCTCTCTTTGGCGCGCCGGAGGAACTAACGCCTAATGAGCAAGTACGCCGCGCTATAGCTGCTGCAAGACAAATGCTGCGAGCTCTCAAGGAGCTTAACCAGCGCTGGTTGGAGCAGGGAATTGTTGGGGAAAATGGGATGCCTCCGGTGCGGTTTCGCTGCGGAATTCATCAGGGTACTGCGGTGGTGGGGATGTTTGGCGGGCCCGATCGCTCGGATTATACTGCGATCGGGCCAAGTGTGAATATTGCTGCCCGTTTGCAAGAGGTGGCGGAACCAAACACTGTGCTGATTTCGGCGGCGGTTGCAGATTATGTTGAGGAGGATCGAATTGTTAAATATAAGCCGCTTAAACTTAAGGGAATTGATGAAACAGTCTTGACTTTTGTACTTAATTGTGATTAGTTATTTGTTGTTTGTTATTGGTTATTGGTTATTAGTTGTTTGTTATTGGTTATTAGTTGTTTGCGACCAACGCCCAATATCTAATAGCCATCTCTAATAATTATTGTGGAACAGGCATCCTGCCTGTTCAATACTGCCTTTTCTGGAAATGCCCAATGCTTTGACTTATGACCAATAACCGCCCGTCCCTACTCCGATCCAATCACCACTGGGAGTTTCCCCAACAGCATAGATAGAAGTACCAGTGACATAGGTTTGGAGTTGTTTCAATTCACAAACCATAAAACGATTCAGCCGATCGTACCTCAAGCTAAAATATTTATAAGTTTGAACGTATTGGCACGAATTCAGCAGTTTAGTCAACACCTGAGCTTTCGACTCAGCAACTTGCCAATTTATTTCTGGCACTTCCCGCAGTTCGATTGAACTTAACAACTGCATATCTTTAACAAACGGCTGAATTTGCGATTTTAATAATTCGGATTTTGGGGTAGAATATCCATCTTCAAAAGTCAGAATCTCTCCAAATATAGGAGTACATATTTCGCTGCGGGTTCCTGAGAGGCCAACCCAGGCATCCTTCGGAATTTTGCCAACAATTATCGCATTGGCAAGACAGTTGTTGCCAACGTTGTAAAGCTCCAAATCGGTAAGGTGCGATCGCAATTCCTCGATCGAGCCGGTGGCAGATGTTGATAAATCCTGCGGTAGCGATGACTGCTTTCCCGATTTTTCGGCGCGCCGCCAAGCTTGGCAAAAATCCTCCCAATCTCCGATTTGCAAAATATTTCTAGAAATTAGGAAATTAAGTAAATTAAATTCTCCCATTTCGGCAAATTCCCAGACAAACGGTAGAATTGGATAATCGGTTTCGCTGCTGTACCACAAACCTTCTGTGATGACTTCCAGAGTGGCTAACAACTGTTCGGTTTTTGGATTCATAAAGTTATTCAAGTGAGTTTTGCAGGTGAGTTTGGGCGATCGCACGCGCGATCCGGTTGCTATCTCGATCGAGAGACTGTAGAATTTCTACAGGAGTAGATGGATTGTCAGCAACTGCACAGCGTTCCAGCCAAGATAAAGATCCAGCACCTTCTGCGAGTATGCTGATAAGAGTTAACGGGTGCATTAGCGCCACAAAACGCACAAAAGCATTCGCAGATTGCGCGTATTCCGATAGCAAAGTTGGCAAATCGTCAGTATCGGGATTGTAAATGCGGCTGAGGAAGCGCAATGTCGGGCTGGATTCGCGAGTATAAGGTTGCACGATTAAATTTTGCAGCGATTCGCGAATAGAAGTTGGCGTGTTGGGATTTTGGGCAACAGCAAGGCGGACTTCGACTTGTTCGTCGCGTGCTAGTTGTTCTAGAATAGATGCGGCTGTATTGGCATTGACAGCAACTTTTTCTCGCACTTGTGAATTCAAATCTTGACTGAGAAATTCCAGAGTATTTGCTGTCGTGTTGCGATTGGCTGCAACTTTTTGCCGGATTTCTGTGTAGCTATCTGATGCGAGAGTTTGCAATATAGAAGTTGAACAGTTGGTTGAAGATGCGATCGCCCCCCGCACTTCCTCATCCTCATCAGCAGCTAACTGCGGCCAAAGTTCGGGACTTAAGTCGTGACGGCGCACTAACATACTGCGAATTTTAGGACTCGGATCTAATGCGAGTATTGCCAAAATTTGCGGATTCAAACTGTTATTATAAACTAAAGCTTCTAGTACGCTTTCAATATTACAGCCAGAAAACATTCCAGCATCGCGCAATTCCTCTTTTTCTGGTTCCTTCACAAATTCCCTGGCAGCCAGCATTTCCAAAACTGCTAAAGGAGTGCGGGAATTAGCAGCAATTATGCCGTAAATTTAATTGTTTTGAGCGATCGAATTTGCTGTCGTCGCAGGGGCATTAGTTTGAGTTTTGTTATAGAGAATTTCCAGCGCTGCGGGGGGAGTGTTGGGATTTTGCGCTACATTGTAACGGGTTGTATGGTCTGAATTTGCAGCAAGTTGCTCTAGAATGCGAGGAGGAGTGTTGCAGTGGGAAGCTACATTCATTATTGTAAAAATGTCAGAGTCACCAGCCAATTTTTCCAGCGCGCTAGCTGGAGTGTTGGGATGTTTAGCTACTTGATAGCGGATTGAATCGTTTTTGCTACTTGCTAACTGTTCTAAAGTGCTAGCTGGCATTTGAGAATTTGACACCGGATGCTTGAGGAAATCGGCTAATTCATCGCCGCCCATTTGCGATACTGCTTTCGCCAAAACACTGCCGGGAGTATTCGGGTTGCGGGCGTTAAAAATTCCTTCTTCTAAACCCAAACTTTCTAAAACTGCTGTAGGAGTATTGAGATTGCCGGCTACTTTTGCCTTGACTTCGCGGTTGCTATCATTCGCCAACTTCACCAAAATTTCTAGCGGAGTATCCGAGTTTTCTGCAACTAATTCTCTCACTCTTGCCGACTCATCATTTGCCAGCAATTCTAAAACTTGTACGGGAGTTTGCCTGTCATAATGTTTGTGTGCCAGTTGGCAGCGCACCGACACGCTGGGATCGCGAATCAGTTCTAAACGGATATTTAAGGGCAAATCTCGATTGTCCAGCAGCACTCTGCGAACTATTTCATCGGGATATTTGGCGATTTGTTCTAGGATGCTAACGGGAGTATTCGGATTGCGGGCGGCGTTGAACAAAGCAGTGCGATCGCCACTTGCGATCGCTTCTGATAACGCATAGGAACTCTGCGGCCTGCGCGACATGAATTCGCGAGATTTTGCATTTTCGTTGTGTTGTTCTTGTTCTAGCAGCAACCGATAGCGTTCTAAAACAGGTAAATTGGGATTTGCGAGTACCAAATCTAGCATCGTGACATTACTGCTAGTGGGATTATCGTGGGGCTGTCTGACAAATCGCAACAGCAAATCAGCGGGAGCATTTCGATGTTTTGCAATTAGTCTCAAAACCCAGTCATGGGGCAGAGGTAAATCTGCAATTTGCCTCAGCAACGATTCGGGAATTGCGGGATTTTCGGCTACGGCTTTTATTTCTCCCAAGTCCGCAAGTTGCTCTAAAATATCTAGGGGAGTGCGGGTATCTTTGGCAATTGTTTCTCTAGCATTGCCCGATGTAATGAGTTGGTGGAAATATTCTCTGCGTTGTGTTTCGGCAACTTCTGGATTGTAGGCAAGTGCCAGGAATATATCGCAGTCGTTATTGTAAGAATTAAGCTGTATTGATGGTCTAATTAATTGAGCTTTTAACTGTTCTCGCAGCGCAGCCGGAGTGTTGGGATTGCCCGCCAAAGCGACACCTACACAGCGGTAAGTTGAATCGTGTCTCACATCGCTGTTAATCATATCTAAGGCATGGAAAAAAGTTTCGATCGCTCGTTTATGCTGTTCGGCTGACAATCCGGGCAATAATTCAATCCACAGGGGGATTTTTATGTCAATTTCCCTATATCTGAAACCTCCATAATTCAAAGTCCTGCTTAAAGTTTCTAGAATGCCTGAAGTTTGATTTGCTTCTATCCAGCGATCGACATCGATATCGATATTTGCTGGATCTAAAACCTGATGCTTCAAATCCGAGAGCATTTTATCCGCAGTAGTGTGGAACGAGTTAGCATTTTGTTTGTAATTCGCTCCTAAAACTCGTCTAATTTCTCGCAATAACTTTGCTTGATAAGACTCGTCTTGCGCCATTGCTTCCAGAATGCAAACAGGCGTATTAATGTTTTCGGCAACTTTGACTCTAATCCGTGCGTTGGTATTGACAGATAGTGCTTCGAGCAGTCGCAGTCTGAGAGTTTCAGGCGTTTTCAGATTTTCGGCAACTGCTAGCTGTACCCAAGGATTTGAATACTGACTCAGCCGCTCTAAAGTTTCCGCTAAAACTTGCGGGTGTTTGGCAATTTCAGCCAGAAACATTGTGTCATCCTGCATCCATGTTTCGAGAACATCCGGTTCGGGTACACCTTGGCGGTTGGCCAGTTTCTCAGCTCTTAATTCTGCTAAGTTAACATCGGCTAATGCAGCCAAAATCCATGCAGGCGTGTTCGCTTCTCCCAGGAACAAATACCGCAATTCCTGCTGTTGCCAAATTGGCTTGTCTGTCGCCGCTTCTCTAAAAAACCGCTCTAAAATACTCGTCGGTAAGTTTTTTCGATTCGTCAACATATTCCAGCAATCCGGGAACAACTGGTGCAGAATTTCCTCGCTAGCATTTGGATGCTGGGCTGTTGCTTGACGGATCGAGCTTTCTGAATGTTGTGCTAATACTGCCAGGATTGTTGCAGGTGTTTGAGGATTTTTGGCAACGGCTAGCGGAATTTTAAATAGAGAATCTCCGGCTAACTGCATCAGGGTTTCTGCACTAGCTGAAGGGTTTTGTGCAACTGCTAAACGCACCCTTGCCCAGCGACTTTGCCCTAATTTAGCGAGCTGTTGGGCATCTGTATTCCAATCGCTGGCTGCGCTATGTTGTGCTTGGGCAAACTCGATTAGTTGCGGCGGAGTGTTGGGGTTTGACTGGACTGCTAAGCGCACCGGCAGTTCTAAATCTCCTGCCAACTGTTCCAATAATGACAGCGGCGCAAGGGGCGATTCTGCTGCTTGCAGGCGCGGTTCTAAGGCTGTTTCTCTTGCGAGCCGATCGAGCAATTTTACCAGGTATTTTAAGGGCAAGTAGGGATTGGTAAGTCCTGGGGCAATGCGTTCTGGCGGCACCCATTCGCTTAAAAAACATTCGGGAACCGGAGCAAATTTTAGCAATTCGACGGCGAGGCGATCGTTTTGTCCGAGTTGAGCGGTTTGCATTGCTGCATCGAGTGTTTCTTGCCAGTCTCCTGCTATTTCTCCGGCCCAGTTTACGTGCAAAGAAGCGGCTCGCGCAACGTGGGGATGAGAACTCGCGACGAGTATTTCTAGGAGGCTGTGCGGTGTGTCGGGATGGTTGGCGATCGCCATCTGCAACTCGATCGGGCGATCGGCTAGCTGAGAGGGAGCGTTTGTGAATTCTTGCAAATCAACGGTATTCAGCAGTTCTCGCAGCGTCATATTGTATCCTTTGATAATACAAGTGGGTAGATTGCGGGCGATCGCCTTTTTTTTCTTGTTTCAAGTCCGGCAGTTGTGGCTAAACTTTATATTTAAATTATCCTTACAGTCTAACTCAACTTTTGATAATTGGCAAGACCTATCGCAGTTTTTATGCCGCCATTCACAGGGCGATCGCATTTAACTTTACTGCCCGATTATATTGACTTTTTTGGTGATTTATGATATTAATAAATTTTATAAATTGCCGTTGTTAAATTCGCCTATCTTTATCATTAAAAAAATCTCGCTCAATAAGTATAAAATTTTTCGATAAAACCGCCTTTTTTTTGCCGTTTTTGTGTGGTAATGTACTCAAGAGATTATGGCGAACGCTCGGGAATGTTTGAGGTCTTTAACATTCTCTCTTCGACCATAGTTGAAACCTACCGAACATCGAACTTTCCCAAACACCAAGAAATGAAATATTCTGCATCCAGTCCCAGAAGCAATAGCCAAATTTCTCGCTTTGACGGTTTATCTTTGGACGATCGCAATCCCGACTTCATTCAACTTTTGCTGCCAATCTGGGAATGGCTGTACCGCTACTATTTTCGCGTACAAAGCGACGGCTGGCACCACGTCCCCGCACGCGGAAAAATGCTCGTTGTCGGTTCTCACAACGGAGGAATCGCCACACCAGATATGTTTATGTTCCTATACGAATGGTTCCACAGATACGGCACCGAACGCTTAGCCTACGGACTGATGCACCCGACGGTTTGGCAGGTTTCGCCAGAGATTGCTGGAATGGCGGTGCGGTGCGGCGCCCTGAAAGCGCATCCGAAAATGGCGATCGCAGCTTTGCGAAAAAATGCCCCGGTTCTCGTTTATCCTGGCGGCGCAGAAGACACTTTCCGTCCCCATCACTTGCGCAATAAAATCTACTTTGCCGGACGCAAGGGATTTATTAAGTTAGCATTGCGAGAATCAGTGCCAATTGTACCAATTATATCCCACGGTGCCCACGATACTTTAATAGTTTTGGCGGATTTTTACGAAGAAGTTAAGCAATTGCATGAATTGGGGATGCCGTGGTTGTTTGGCATCGATCCGGTGGTGTTTCCGGTGTATTTGGGATTGCCTTGGGGACTGAGTATCGGGCCTTTACCGAACCTGCCTTTTCCCGTGCAAATTCGGACTCGCGTGTGCGAACCCATCGTATTTGAGAGGTACGGTAAAGAGGCGGCGGGCGATCGCGATTATGTTGATGCTTGTTTCGATTTAGTTACCAATCAAATGCAAGCAGAATTAGATAATTTGGTTTGTAGTAAGGACTTCAGTCCTTAAAGCCAAATGTTTAATTATTAAAATCTTGAGTACAAAAAACTGTTGCAATTGCTCTCATCATTTATACCCACTCCTGGACACATTAGCCCAGAGACACCGGGTTTTTTACCCGATCTGCGGACTACAACGAAGGATTTTTGTAAAAAACCCGGTGTCTGACTACCCGTGCGTAAGTCTTAATACCAATTCAACAAACTATTGCTACCATTTTAAATTGCATACAACTTATCTTTTATTCGCCGAAGCCACCGCCGGACACGGCAATGCCGTTTCCCTACTTATAAAATCTAAAATTGTATAATTGCCCGATCGCCTTTACCGCAATTCTAGGATGAAAAAGTACCGCCGGCGACTCAATCATGTGCAGAACCTCCCAAAAAGCTTGACAAACCTTCCTATCCCCGACAAGCACTTTTAACACCAGATCCATGTAATCAATTGTCAGCCGCGTAGCGAGATTTGGTTTCGCACCTGTAGATATTGTGAATGTGTCTCAAAGATTGTTCATGAAAGCCATCCCTACAAGTGTTTTGGTGCGTTAAAAAAATCTAGTTCACAACTCAAACAAAATTGAGATAGCACAATTATCCCTAAAGTGACAGTAGGCCGCAGACATATTTGTACACTTCCAACTGTAGGGGGATGCTTTAGCTCGTCAATAAGGCGATGCTTGCCATTGGGGGCATAAGTCTCAAACTATACATTAGCCGATCGCGCGCGCGCACCCACCCTTTAACGAGGAATATACTATGTATCAAAATTTGCCCATAAATCCACAACTGTATAAGATCGGGTTCTGGCTGGCCCAAGTACCAGTAGAGCAGACTACTACTACAACAAACAGAGCAGAAGACGCAGCACTCCTCTATTCCGGGCCACAATTTTTTATCGCCTTAATAGCTGGAGTCGTGCTCGCCTGCGCTTTCCAACTCTTGCTAACAAATTTATCAGTAGCTGCGGGCCTTTCCTACATCGGACAATCCCACGATGACGGACACCACTCCGACAGTAACAGCCCCCCAGTGCGCCACATCGGCCGCAAAGTCGGCACTTGGACGCTAGTCACCGTCACCGTCGCCCTCTTCTTCGCTTGCTTGCTAGCAGTTAAGCTCAGTTTGATTAGCAGTCCCGGTTTAGGTGCGATCGTCGGTTTAGTCGTGTGGGCCACCTATTTCTCACTCCTCGTCTGGGTGAGCTCCACCACCGTCGGTTCCCTGATCGGTTCCGTCGTTAACACCGCCACATCCGGCGTTCAAGCCATTTTTGGCACCGCAGCCGCAGCCCTCGGCGCCAAAGCAGCCAGCAACCAAGTAGTGGCTACAGCCAAAGCAGCCGCCGCCGCAGTGGGCCACGAACTCGGTAGCGCGATCGACCCCACAAGCTTGCGGGAAAACGTCGAAGATTACATCCAAGCCCTCAAACCGCCGGAATTAGACATCAAAGCGATGCGCAGCGAGTTTGAAAAGTTGCTTAACGATCCGCAACTCAAAAGCATTGCTGGCGAAAATTTGCCGAATCTCGATCGCCAAACTCTCGTAGATTTAGTCAGTTCGCGATCGGACTTGTCAAAGCGCGATGTCAACCGGATTGTAGACCAACTCCAAGATGCTTGGAAACAAGTAGGAACACAAGGCCAGAAATCAGACGGCATCGCCCAATTGATCGACTATCTCAAATCAGCCAAATCGGGAGATTTGCTTTCAGATACGCTGACAAGTAGGGTAGAAAAAGTCCTCGGAAATCTGGGCGGCCAAAATTCAGGACAAAGCTCGACGATGATGTCCCAAGCAACGACAATGGCTGTCAATGCTTTAATGGGAGTAGTTTTGGGCCGCACGGATATTTCTGACTTCGATGTGGAAAAAGTAATGGGTCAGCTCAAAACAGCTAAAGACAAAGTTACCCAGCAAGCTGATCAAGTTACCGCTCAAGTCAAAGGCGAACCAGAAACTTACAGCCCCATTCGCGCCGACGTAGAAAACTACTTGCTCAACACTTATTCGTGGCAGATGAATCCTACCGCGATCGAGCGCGAGTTTCGTGACGTGCTCTACGATCCAACCGCCGATCCGGGAACTGTGCGCCGCGAATTAGAAAAACTCAAACAGTCGAATTTTGCCGAAATCCTGGCAAGTCGGGGCGTTTTTACCCAAGACAAAATTAAAGAAATTTCCCAGGAGTTAGAAGGAATTAGACAGCGAGTTTTACAAACTGTAATTTTTGCTGAGGAGCAAGAAAAAGCTCGCGATTTGCAGTGGCGGGTGGAAACTTACTTGAAGCTGACGCCGAAAGCAGAACTGACTTCATCAGGTATCGGCAGCGATTTCAAGAAAATCCTAGAGGATTCTGATGCAACTTACGAACAGTTGCGCGATCGGCTTGCTCCTTTCACCCGCGACAGTTTCGTGCAAATCCTCAGAGGCCGCGAAGGCTTCGGTTTCCAAGAAGTAGACCAGATTGTTAAAGAGTTGGAACGGACGCGAGATGTAGCTGTAGCAGATGCTAAAGGTCTGCAAGAAGCAGCGCAAGTCCGGTTAGACAACCAGTGGCAAAAAGTACAAGAATACTTGCAGTCTACGGGCAAAGAAGAACTCAATCCCGAAGGCATCAAGCGCGATTTTAAAACGCTGCTGGATAACCCGGAAGCGGGAATGTGGGCGCTGAAAGCTAGAGCTTCTCAGTTCGATCGCGAAACTTTGGTAAAATTGCTATCTCAGCGGAAAGACCTCAGCGAAGACCAAGTAAATCAGCTTCTCGACAGCGCCGAGGAAACTTGGCACAGCGCGCTGGAAGCACCGCAAAAGTTGGCAGAAAAAGCTAAGGATCAGTACGACCAGACTACCACCGCCCTGGCAGATTACCTGCGCAATACAGGCAAGTCAGAACTCAATCCTGAAGGGATTAAGCGGGATTTGACCAAATTGATGGAAAATCCCAAAGAAGGGGCTTTAGCGCTGCGGGGACGGCTGTCTCAGCTCGATCGCGATACGTTAGTCAAACTGCTGGCTCAGAGGGAAGATTTGACCGAGGAACAAGTCAATCAAATTATTGACCAAGTGCAGGAAACTCTGGGCTCGATCGTGAAAGCGCCGCGCCGTTTGGCAAAGCGGGTGCAAGGCCAAGTGCAGGATTTTCAGGGTGTTTTAGAGGATTATTTGCGCAATACGGGCAAGGAAGAATTAAATCCCGAAGCCATCAAGCGCGACTTGCAACTGCTGCTGCACGACCCAAAAGTCGGCGCTTACAGCTTGGGCGAACGGCTGTCGCACATCGATCGAGCGACGATGATTTCTCTGCTGTCTCAGCGGCAGGATATTTCGGAAGCAGAAGCTGCTCGCATTGTCGATCAAATTTTGTCGGTGCGCGACCAATTCGCACTGCAAATCCAGAAAATTCAGGAGGGCATTCAATCGGTAATTGACGGAGTTCTCGGCAAAATTCGGGATTACCTCAATTCGCTCGATCGCCCAGAACTCAATTATGAAGGCATTACGCGGGACGTGCGCAAGTTATTTGACGATCCGCAAGCCGGATTTGATGCTTTGCGCGATCGCCTCGGTCATTTCAACCGCGATACTTTAGTAGCCCTAATTAGTTCGCGCGAGGACATTTCCGAAGCAGATGCCAACCGCTTGATCGACCAAATTGAGAGAAGCCGCAACAGCGTCTTGCAAAGAGCGGAACGCTTGCAGCAAGAAGCGCAGCTTCGCCTCGAAAGCATCAAAGTGCAAGCTGAAAAACAAGCTGAAGAAACTCGGAAAGCAGCGGAAGTTGCATCTTGGTGGTTGTTTTTCACTGCTCTTTCCTCAGCCTTTGCGGCTGCGGGCGCTGGTGCTTTAGCCGTCATCCGGTAAATAAAACTTAATTGGCGCGATCGGATTTCTAATAGTGCCTAATGTGATTTCCTAGTCACATCAGGCACTATTTTTATGAGCTTTTTCAAGAATGTATCAGCTCTATTTACCATTGTGAAATTGGTTCGATCGTTCGGACTTTAGTCCGCATTCATGAAGGACTAAAGTCCGAACGATCGAACCTTAAAGCAAGACAGAATTGTTATCAGCCTTCTCAAGAGCGGTTCTCAATCCAGCACGCCTGTTCGGTCAACCGCCACCCTGCGCTGGCCGGCGCGAGTATCAAACGCGAAGTTTTTTTGACTTCGATCGCCCCGATCTGAGAAAATCGCGAGCGTCAGGTCATGACTCGCAGGCGATCGGTTGTGCATAATGAAGGGAACTAAAGATGTGAAAATACTACACTGACTGTGGGGGGGCGAGATACCTGATATAGCAGTTGACAGTTGACCGCTCGACAGTTGACAGTTGCATAACCCGAATCAAACCATTGATTCGGTACGGGTATCGGCTCTATTCATTCCGGTTATTTATGTCCTCACCGATGTGGCGGTTGCTATACCTTGGAAATACCAAGGGTTTTTCCCAGTCCGCCCACAACAGTCAAAACACCCAGGCCGTGCGATCGCCAATGCTAAACAACCTACGTCTCCAACCTCCCCAGGCTAGTTGCCTAGTACCACCGTGAGGAGGCCGACGCCATGCAACTCCGAAAAAAAACACTATTAATCATCGGTGCAGCGCTGATCAGCCTGATTGTGGTTCTCTATGCCACTGCATCAACGATTTTGCTGCACGATTTTAACAACCTGGAGGCACAGTACGTTCGCCAGGATGTGGCGCGGGCTTTAGACGCGCTAGATGACGACTTGTCGAATTTAGACACCAGCGCCCAAGATTATGCCGAGTGGGACGATACTTACTCTTTTGTGAATACACGAAATGAGGATTTTGTCAAGTCAAATTTTGTCGATTCGACATTTGTTTACTTAAGGTTAAATTTATTGGTGCTGCTGGACTCCAAGGGTAAGACCATCTTCAGCAAAGGTTTCGACCTGAAATCCAAAACCGAAATCCCAATTCCCGAAAGCTTAAAACAGCACTTGACGGAGGCGCTGCTAGACTCCTCGACAGGTACGGACGATCGCCCGCGCGCCAAAACAGGCGTCCTCACCCTCCCAGAAGCCAGGCTGCTGATTGCCTCAAAGCCGATCGTCAACAGCAACGCCCAAGGCCCGCCGCGCGGGACGCTGATCCTGGGACGCTACCTCGACAGCAGCGAAATCGGTTTGCTTTCAGAACTGACTCACCTGTCAGTGGATTTTAGATTGCCGAGTTTAGATTTTAAAGTAGGAGCCGCGAACTATTCCGGGCACGGCGCCAAGGTGATAGCTCGATCGAGCCAGGATTTGCAAAATCTCAAACTCAAAATTTCCAACCTCAAATCAGTAGAAATTTTAGTGGAGCCGCTCAGCGACAGCGTAGTCGCGGGATACGCCCTGATTCGCGACATCCGCGGCAACCTAGCGCTGCTGCTGCGAGTAGAAGTAGACCGAGTAATCTCTCGCCAAGGTCAGGCTACTTTAGAACTCTTTACCTTCTCGATACTGGCAGTAGGTTTAGTATTTAGCGCGATCGCCCTGCTGTTATTAGAAAATTTAGTCTTGGCGAGATTGGCGGACTTGAGCACTAGCGTCAGCAACATCGCAGCCAACGGCGACGCAGACTTGCGGGTGCAGATGCCAGGAGCCGATGAACTCGCAAGCTTGGCAGACGACATCAACCGAATGCTAGAAGCCTTGGGCAATTCTCAAGTCGAACGCCAGGAGAGCGAAGACCGCTATCGGTTGATGGCCGAAAACTCCACGGACATGATTACCAGACACAACCCCGAAGGCGTGTTTCTTTACGTCTCGCCAGCCAGCCGCGCTTTGCTGGGATACGAACCTTCGGAACTCGTCGGCGCGATCCCCAACCATTATTTTCACCCAGACGATTTAGAAACCATCGCCAAAGCTCACTCGAAAGTCCTGGCGCTGCCAATTACTTACACCGTCAGCTACCGCATCCGCCGCAAAGATGGCAAATACATCTGGTTTGAAACCACCAGCCGCACCATCCGCGATCCGCAAACCGGCTCGGTGCAAGAAATTATCGGTATTTCCCGCGACATCAGCGTCCGCAAGCAAACAGAACAAGAACTGCGAGAAAGCGAAGCTGCAATTAAAGCTTTGTACCAAGTGACTTCGGCTCCCCGTACAGACCCGCAGGGCCGGCTCTCTACCTTCGATCTGCGCCTCCAAGAACTGCTGAGAATGGGATGTCGGCAGTTAGGGCTGTCGGTGGGTATTTTGTCGCGAATTCAAGGCGACAACTATCAAATAATGGCTGTTGAGTGTCCCGACGGGTCGATCGCCTCTTCACAAATCTACGCTCTCGAAAAAACTTTCTGCGTAGCTACAGCAATGGCAAAAGAACCGATGTACTTTGAGTCGGTGAGGTTTTCGGGTTTGTGTTTCAATACTCCCAATCCTGCCTTCAACATCGAAGCTTACATGGGTACTGCCGTCACGGTGGCAGGTGAAGTTTACGGCACTCTGTGCTTCTTTTCTCCAACTATTTTGACAGAACCGTTTCGAGTTGTAGATAGAGAGTTGGTGAAACTGATGGCTCAGTGGGTGGGAAGCGAACTCGATCGCCAGCAAACAGGCATAGATTTGGCAAAAGCTCGCGACGAAGCGCTGGCTGCTACCAGAGCCAAAAGCGAATTTTTAGCCACCATGAGCCACGAAATTCGCACTCCGATGAATGGCGTGATCGGCATGACCGGTTTGCTGCTGAATACCCGCTTAACTCGCGAACAGTGCGATTTTGTAGAAACTATCCGCAGCAGCGGCGATGCTTTGTTGACTCTGATCAACGATATTCTAGATTTCTCGAAAATTGAGTCGGGCAAATTGGACTTGGAGGAACATCCGTTTGACATCCGCACTTGCATTGAGGAATCTCTCGATTTGGTAGCTGCCAAGGCGGCACAAAAAAAACTGGAATTGGGTTACTTGATCGATCGCTCCGTACCGACAACGGCGATCGGCGACAGCGCCCGCTTGAGGCAAATTTTAATCAACTTGCTCAGCAATGCTGTTAAATTTACCGAAGCTGGAGAAGTGGTAGTTTCGGTGACGGCAAAAAAGATTTCACACCCCGCAGCCCGCGCTGATGAACCGCCAGCAATTAATGGCGAACCGCTAGCAATTAACCAAGTATACGAAATACAATTTGCGGTCAAAGATACCGGTATTGGCATTCGGGGCGATCGCATGGATCGGCTGTTTAAATCTTTCAGCCAGGTTGATTCTTCTACCAGTCGGCACTACGGCGGTACCGGATTGGGTTTGGCAATTAGCAAGCGTTTGTCGGAAATGATGGGCGGCAGGATGTGGGTGCAAAGTATGGGTTGTCTGGCCGGCAATCCTCCCGCAGATTTTAAAGGGGCAGTTTTTGATTTCGGATCGGCAGAATCTTGCGAAATTGCCGAAAAATATTGCTCTGCCAAATCTGTACTCAGCAACAAGCCGATCGCTCAAAATCCCACATCTGTCGGCTCTACTTTTTATTTCAGCACACTGGTTTCTGGTTGCAGCAGTTTATTGCCAGTTAACTTGAGCAATTCTCAACCAGAATTAGCTGGGAAGCGAGTCTTGATTGTCGATGACAATGCTACCAACCGCCAAATTTTGACTCTGCAAGCTCAGTCTTGGGGAATGGTGCCTAGGGCTTCAGCTTCGGCTCGTTTGGCTTTAGATTGGCTCGCTGCTAAAGAGGTGTTTGACTTGGCACTTTTGGATATGCAAATGCCGTCCATGGACGGTTTGACTTTAGCTGCCCAAATTCGCCAGTATCCTGATTGCGAAAAGTTGCCGTTAGTGATGCTAACTTCGATCGGCAGACAAGAAATTAACAACTCTGCGATTGACGTAAATTTCGCTGCTTTTTTAAACAAGCCGATCAAACAATCTCAGCTTTACAATGTTTTAATTAATATTTTTGGGGGACAGACAACTGAAATTAGAG
This sequence comes from Cyanobacteriota bacterium, assembly GCA_025362325.1. Lineage (GTDB taxonomy): Bacteria > Cyanobacteriota > Cyanobacteriia > Cyanobacteriales > Microcoleaceae > Microcoleus. Next base: position 21,133 of record JANYGO010000151.1, read on the forward strand.
TGCAGCGCACCAGCGGGTCTTTTTTACAAAGCATACCCCTGCTGGCTTTGCAATTACCGCTGCGGATTCTGTTAGCTGACGATCATTTGGTAAATCAGAAAGTGGCTTTGCAAATTTTGCAGCGCATGGGGTATCGCGCGGATGTGGCGGGAAACGGTATCGAAGTGATCGAAGCTTTGCACCGCCAGCCTTACGATGTGGTGCTGATGGATGTGCAAATGCCGTCCATGGACGGTTTGGAAGCTACCCGCCGCATCCGCGAGCAATTTTCAGAGGCTTTTGGCTCAGAAAATCCCAGAGAAGAATCAGAAGTTTTTGCTAATCATCAGCAATCTAACAATCTAAAATCGATAGAAAATCGAAAATCCCCAAGGCCTTGGATTGTGGCGATGACGGCAAATGCGATGCAGGGCGATCGCGAAGAGTGCATGGCTGCGGGGATGGACGACTATTTGAGTAAGCCGATCGAAATTGAGGAGTTGGTGCGAGCTTTGAGCGCGTGTCAATCTCGCTCGAATGGGGCTGTTGCGGGAAATGCACCAGCGACAATTCCCAATTCGCCCGCCTGCGTTGGGTACGGCGAATCAAATGTCGATCGGGCTTTGTCAGAAACTCGCGATTGCCTTAATCTCAAGATTATAGAAGGACTGCGAGATGTGGAAGCTTTGGAGGAGGTGATCGACATTTACCTCGAAACAGCTCCCGAACTGCTGCGAGGCATCTCTGTGGCTCTGTGCAACGACGATCCGCTGGCTTTACGGCGAGATGCTCACTCCTTGAAGTCAATTAGCGGTACTCTCGGTGCTTTTCACTTGTTTGAACTGTGCGAGGAACTCGAAATCATGGGCCGGATGGAGACAAATGCGAACCAGCCTTTATCTACGCATTCCTGCGGGCTTTTACAACAGGTTGAGGCGGAATATCAAAGAGTCGCAGCGGCGTTAAAAATAGAACAGCAGTCTGTTGATTGTTAATCCCAAAAAACTTATTTACCAAAAAAGGTTAAGTCGGTCATTGCCAAAAAAAAATAGTATCTTGTAGGGGCGGGTTTAGCTCAGCATTTACAGCAGATTCCATGTATGTGTGGTACACTAAATTCAGTATATCAGCATAAAAAATGAAAGCTTATTCGATCGAGTTTCGTGAAAAAATAGTTAAAACCTATGAACAAGGTGATACATCAATCAGGAAAGTAG
>JANYGO010000275.1 GCA_025362325.1 Cyanobacteriota bacterium
TGTCCCACTACCAAATCTGCTCCTTGGTCGATCGTGAACCGAGCCAAATCTATTTGCCAGTCCCCCGGATAATCTGCCAATTCGACTCCCCAGTGGTAATTAACCACAATCCAGTCTACCTGACCCCTGAGAGCTCGAATATCCTCTGCCACGCGATTATTGCGGCGCGCATTAGTGCCCGCTTTCCCTTGGTCGGCGGCGTGAAGGTCGGAATCGTAATAACCAAGGTATGCGATCCGCTGACCCTTCACCTCAATAATATCTGGACGCCTCGCTTCTTTAATATCTCTACCGGCTCCCAGATGCCCAATACCAGCATTATTTAGAGTATTTATAGTCTCCACCAGCCCCGGCTCCTCGTAATCCATAGCGTGGCTATTTGCCAGATTGACAAGATCCACTCCTCCTGCTGTTAATACTTTCACCGATTCTGGAGCTGCTTTAAAATTTAATTGTTTTTTGCCCAGGCCCAAGGTAGAGCTAGTCAGGGGGTTTTCTAGGTTAACCATCGACACATCTGCTTGCCGGTACTCGTCCATATTGGCGAAAGCCCAATGGTAATCGTTACCGCCAGATGCGGAGATCGCATCCGATAGATTCACATTTCCTCCGAACATCAGCGTTACGGTGGGGTCATAGGGATTAGCAACCTGCTTTTGTTGCACTACAGGTACTACTTCTAAGGCCGCTTGTACCGCATCTGGACGTTTGGGAGGCGGCCCGGACATTACCGATGCTTGCTGGTAAGCCGAGGCTGGGGACATTAACCGCAGGGCTACAGCCTCGTGGTAGCTCACCCAACAGCCTAAGATAAATGAGGCAAGTGCCGATCCCACTAGCAGCAGAGAACGATAGGTTTTAAATTTAACCCAATCGACGACGAGTAGGGAACGGTCACGTCGCTGTCGGCGGTTTGCTGGAGTCACAATTCGCACTGACTGTTTCCAGAGAATCTCTGGTTCCCCAGCCAAGCGCGCGTGAATTCGCACCCCTTCTACTGCTGGCGAGTTGAGTCTCCAGAGTTGGTGGCAAATAAATTTAACTAAGCCTTCCCGGAGAGTGTTCCCCAGTAATGTATTCTCTGGCGCAAATTCGCGCTGGAATTCTACTAGGATTTGCACGCATCCAGCCTGAGCCTGTTCGACGCGGGCATAAATCCCTTCTGGTCTTAGTAAGCTGTCAATCCAGTAGTTCAGGGCTTGAAAGTTACCCGATCGCGCTAGCTCCAACATAGACGGCTGCGACCAATTTTCTGCATATACCATCAATTAGCCTCCTTAACACATTGAGCGATGACTGCAATTTCTTTTCAACGGAACTGTAATTCTTTTAGCTTAACCGCCACTTCGCTGCCCACTTTGAAGCTAGTTGTTCGCCGACACCATTTTCTACATTTAGGTGCTGCCTGCTGTCAGTGATTTTTATCACATTCGCGTCTGTCGATTTGACATTTTCGATTTGACATTTTCGGTTGAGTCAATAAGCGGTAGCGGGCGATCTTTCCTAACCTCCAAAGTTGACGGTGCTGGGGGACTTCAGGCAGAGGAGATTGAGATTTCCACAGCGCAGAGTCTGTTGTTATTGTCGCTGTTTGAGTGTCGCTTTGGAGCGCTCAGGTCGATCTGAGATTTAATTCTGCGATCTATTGAAGGCAAATGCCTCTCGCGAGAGATGCGGCCGGCAGCAAAATCAGCGATCGGATAAATGGCGTACTCGATAGATTTGGTGGTAAAATCAAATGTAGTAACCTCCATCGGTGTTAAAGTTTCAGAAAACGTGAAACTAGCCAGTCAATATGGCTATGCCTTCCGATGTAAAACCCAAAGTACGTTACCAAAAAATTGGGTTCAAAGCCCCGTCCTGATAGGGCGGCTTTCATGATAGAACTATATATTGACTCGCGAGATGTAAAAATCCGGTCTCAACTCCATAGTTCAAAAAATGTCACATAGGTTGGGGCATCAACCGAGCGGGCTAAGCAATATCAGACAAGCTGTGCTTGCATTTGCTGTTTGAATCCAGAATCCCGATGCCTCCCGTGGCCCGGGAGTATGTCAATGTAAACAGGCCATATTTTAAGCAAGTTACACTGCGCAGGAGAACTGACAAATGCTACAGCGCAAAATCTATCAACTCTGTTGTGATGGTCGTGAGGTTTCTATTTTTCTTCGAGATCAGCAACGTTGGATAGAGCGCGCTCGTATCCTAGATATTGAAGGGGATCTAGTCACGTTGCGCTACGAAACAGACGAAGAAGACGAAATTAGCTCCTGGGAAGAAATGGTGCGTCTAGAAAGTATTGGAGCAGTGTCCCAGAAGTTGGCTTCGGTGTCGAGAACTAACTGCGAACCCCTAGTTTCTGACGATTGTCCCGAAGCCGAACAAATTCGCAATCATTACCCGGACTCAAATTTAGATTAGTTTTGAGTCCGGGCCCGAAGCACAAAGAAGATTTGGGAGAAAAGAAAACGACTTTTCTCCTTTTTTTTCTGGAGGAATCAGGCAAAAAACCCGGTTTACGCCAAAAATCTGCTGAGTTGTCACCAAATCATACCAGCTTATTCGCCGTCGGTTTCCCGATCGAGGAAAAGTTCTGCCTCAGGTATAGCTTCAAACACCGGACAGTAACCGTCGGGGGTAACTTTAAAGCCAAACAAAGTAGATAACTGGTTCCAACAGCGCTGGCCGCGGTAGTGCTGGCAATTGCCGCAGCATTCGAGATTGGTTTGAACGGTGCTGCCTTGAAACAGCAGTTCCCGCTGGGAAATGCCGCGCAGTACCAGTTCTTCGCCTTGCCAGCGGGCTTCTACCAAACCGGTATCGGCAAAATTGGCCCACCGAGAATCGGCTGTAATCAGATTGGGCAAGCTAATTGCTACCTCTGTCCCCAATTCGCTAAGTTCTCCCTCATAGTTAGTTTCCGGGATCGCGGGCTGCAAAAACATTTCCCCGATCGGCAATTCAACAACAGTACCCGCCGCCGGAGTGTGCAACTGGTAGCGGTTTCGCAGCTCGTCCAAGTTAGCCAAATCCGCCAAATAGGCAGGGGAACCGTGCACCAAAATTACGTGCTGAGGACGCAAATTGTGGATGAGCTGGGTAGTTCCCGGGCCATCGCAGTGTTCGGCTAGCAGATAAGTTTCGACGCTTCTGACTCCCGATTCGGGCCAATTGCCCAGCCATTCCCTGACGGGATATCCGGGTTTTTGAGGTGCTAGCAAAATCCAAGGATTTGTGCGATCGGCAACATACAAATTCAAATCAGCAATTCGGTCAGTAATCACAATACACGGCGTTTTGCCCAATTCGGGGCGCTGTTCCGCAGACAGCCGACGGACACGGGGTTTCACCCTTTCGTCCCAAAATAAAGGTTGGTGCAGAGCAAAATTTTGGACGGCGGTGGGAAAATGGGGCAGCAATTCCAGATAAGCGTCGCACCCGTCAGCGACAGTGCCATCTACCCAAATATCCAAGTCGCGGCCTGTGAAATAGTGGTGGCTGCGGAGCAGCATCAGCAATTCTTGACCCAAACCGAGGGCGGGCGCGGGCAGCAGTACCGAGTACCCGTCAGCGATCGCGCGGTGGATGCGATCGGCTAATTGATTTTCCAGTTGTCGGCGGTGAGGGTGTCGCGCCGTGCCGTAACTGCCTTCGACAATTAACACATCCGGCTTCATCCCCCGGAGTTCTCCCAGGGGCAAACCTTCCACTAAACGAGAATTAGACAGAAAAAAGTCGCCGGTGTACACCAGGGTGTAGGTGCGGTGGGGAGCGGCATAAGTCAGCAGCACAGTCGCCGCTCCGGGTAAATGGCCCGACGGGAACAACTGCACGCTCAGTCCCGGGCGCAGTTCGATCGGCGACTGCCAGGGCAGTCCCTGACAGAAATGCGATTCCGGCTCAGTAGCCAGGGAGGGCCAGTTGAGGGGTAGCAGTCGCGCTGTCACTTCGCTGGCATAAATTGGCAACTGCGGGAAAGATTGGTGGAGTGCTAGCAAACCTCTGGCGTGGTCGGCGTGGGCGTGGGTGCACACCACAAAATCGGCGGCTGGCAGCGATCGATCTAGTGTCGCTGACAGGGGTGCGATATCTTCTACACCGCAGTCGAGTAAAATGCGGTGCGGCCCCATGCGCACTAGCAGACAGACCCCTTCCTGTGCGTGGCCTGCGCCGTAAGGTAAACAATCGAGATCCATCACTGGGTTTAGCCCCCTGTTTTACGCGCAACTTGCAGTATCGCAACATCTAAGTGTTGCGATACTGCATTCATTCGATCGAGTTGAGTTCCGAACGCATCAACCGGGTTTGATGGAGGAAAAGACTTTGTTGCCGCCCTCGCTAAGATTGAAAAAACCCGAGCGATTGAAGTTTTGGTGCATCAGCCTGGGAGTTTAATGTTTGCTCCCAGGCTGCGGCTCCCGTGCAACGAAAGTAATTGCACTGTAAATTTGGTGCTTGGTGCAACGCTGGGGAAAATAGCTTTTCCCCGGTATTGGCAGAAATCGGCAAAAAGCCTGGAACCAAGTTAATGCTGCGGCTTCTGGCCTCAAAAGTTACATTTTATTGCAGCTTTTAAGCCCAGGGAACTCGATCTCATATTCTGAGTTTCAAACCTTTTTTCACAATTTGCGCCTGCTAGCAGTTAGTCTTTTTTATGAGAAGATTTTAATTCAGCAGCCCAAAGATGTTGACAAAACTTTACAAATCTTTATCCCTGGGATTTTGAGGGGGTGTAGAGTCCCACAATCAAAACTTGAATAAGCAGACTCATGCTGGCTAAGTCTTGCTGTCATGGTAGGTGGAGAGTTTATGAGTTCGAGCGGTTTTTTTTGTAAAAGTTTGATACATTTTTCTAAGCAAACTTTGTGGCTATGCAGGAGAGAGTTTAAATGGCTTTTGGCCGGCGCATATCAATGGAGCGTCGCCCTCTGTGAAGACACAGAGCCCGTTGAGTTGTGGCGCGGACGCTGAGGGCGACCTCTACCTGGAAGTCCGAGGATTGGAGTAATGAATAGTCTTGTTTTAATTTCTCCCTACAACAATAGTCCGGACAGTACCCATTTTTTTTTCAACAGCTTCTCCCGAGAGGTTTGTAGAATTTAATTTCAAAAATTTATGAGGTCGAGCGCCTCAATATCGAGAGGAGATTTCCCAGCAGGTTAGCCTCTACAAAGCTCGCGGTTGCGAAGCAGAAATTGATTGCGATATTGACAGCCAAGAATCTACAAAAAACTTCGGCGAGAATACAGTACCTTTCGCTGGCGCTGCTGTCAGCCAAGTCGGTTAAAAACAAGTCGGCTACAACCGGATGTTTGCCATGTGCTTTTTGAATAAGATAAATCGCCCTGAGATCAATCTCGGTTGGTGACTAACTTTTCAATTCTCTCAACTATGGCTATGAATCTTGCACTAATTTTGGGCTTTTTATCAGTAACTTCAGCCTGAAGATGTCTCGGTGAGAGGATGGGGCGGTTGATGATTTTGTCAGAATGAATCAGCCCAAGGGACTTGGTGAGGGGAGCATCTGGGCGCCAGCTTTTGTTAAAAAAATGCTTTTTGCCAAAATTAGCTGCTGCCTTGGGGAGGGGGCGAGGGCGATGCTTTATTACCAGAAAGAATTGGTTTAAAGCCTCCACCCTTGTAAGGAGAAATTAAAACAAGACTATTCATTACTCGAATCCTCGGACTTCCAAGTAGAGGTCGCCCTCAAGCAGTCATCTGTCATCTGTCATCTGTCCCAGGTCAACTGTCAACTGTTTGGTATGTTGTCGAGAATAGTAGCCGTCCATCGCAATTAACGCTCAAATTAGGCTTCGCACAAACCCGGTTTTTATCAAAAGGGTTTTTAGATTTGGGATTAATCGCGAGACTTGGTAGCGCGTCAGTAGCCAATAACACCTACAATTGACACAAGCTCCGACGAGCGATCGTTTTCGGCGGCAAAAATTCTGTAGACAAAAAACTTGACATTAGTGGGTAATCGAAAGTAAAAGTAAGTAAAAGCAATAATAATAATGAGGCTTTATGTTTGATTCGCGATCGGCGATCGGCAAGTATGGCATTGATAAGTTGCTATCTCGTACAACAATTTTGGCGAAAATACATCCGGGAAAATACGGAGTATCTCTGAGTTTTTCGCAATAATTTTTGACAATCTAAAATCTAAAATCTAAAATCTAAAATGGCAACAGCTATTCTCGACCTGGAAATATCCAAACTCCCGCCAGAAATTACGGTTGAGGAGCGTTACAGCAAAGCTTTGGTTTTAATTCGACTGCACGGAAAACCGATCGCCCAAGCTCAAATTCCGGTAGTCGCAGGTCGGATTGAGGGCGCTCAATTGCGCGAAAGTCTGATGAATGCAGCAGGGGATAACCTTTGGAAAAATTGGCTCTACGATGCCCTGGAATGGGACGAACGCGGGGCGGTAGAGACAATCCCGATCGCCACTGTAGCGGTTTGTACGCGCGATCGCCCGGAAGATTTGCAGCGCTGTCTGGACGCGCTGATGCTACTCCCAGACGACGGTCAGGAATACTTAGTAATTGACAATTGTCCGGCCACGGATGCGACGATGGAACTTGTCAAAAATTACCCAAAAGTCCGCTATGTGCGGGAAGATGTGGCGGGTTCGAGCACGGCTCGCAACCGAGCTTTGCTGGAAGCTAAGGGCGAAGTTATCGCCCTGACAGATGATGATGCAGTGCCAGATCCGAACTGGTTGCGATCGCTCTTGTGGAATTTCAGCGATCCCCGCGTGATGTGCGTCACGGGGTTGGTGATGCCCTTGGAACTCGAAACTGAAGCGCAAGAATGGTTCGAGCGCTACAGTCCCCACGGGCGGGGCTTCGAGCGCCGAATTTTTGACGGGGCGCACTGCAACCCGCTGATTGTGGCTCCGGTGGGGGTTTCGGCGAGCATGGCTTTGCGCAAAAGCTCGATCGACTGCATCGGCTTGTTTGACGAAGCTTTGGGCGTGGGAACGCCTGCTAAATGCGGGGAAGATCACGAATTGTATACTCGGATTCTCACCGCTGGCTACCGCATTGTCTACGAACCGAGGGCTGTAAGTTGGCACCGCCACCGGCGCGAGTGGGAAGACTTGCGCAAAGTTATGTACTGCTACGGAGTCGGAGTTTACGCTTTCTGGACGCGAACTTTGGTGAAAAATCGGGAATTGGGGGTGCCGCTGTTGGCTTGGGGATGGCTGCGTTACAAGCAAATTCCCGAATTATTTGCTTCTTTGCGCAAGCAGCCGGATGCGGTTCCGAGCGATTTGCTTTTGGCTCAACTGCGGGGCTGTCTCAACGGCCCGATGGCTTATTTTGCTTCTCGCAAGCGGTTGCAGGAAGTTAAGGAAAAAGTCAGTTGATTTTAGATTTTAGATTCCCAGATGAATCTGGGGTTGAAACTAAGGTCTAAATTTTGGGGATTAGTCAGCAGTCTTCAGAAACCCGGTTTCTTCGTAGATTTATCGTTATTAAATGCAAAACTCGTAGAAACCGGGTTTCTAGCTCCCAAGATGCAATCGCTGAAGCTATCCTAAGAGTTGTTTAGAGAAGAGGAAAAACAAAGAGTGTTTTAAACTTCGATCGCGAATTACCAATTACCAATTCCCGATTCCCAATTACCTATCAAATCGAATATGAATAGAGAAAATCCCACAGTTAGCATAATTATTCCCAGTCACAATCGAAGTTCTTCGCTGCGGCGGGCTCTGGATGCTTTGCACTCCCAGACTTATCCGATCGACCTGATGGAAGTTATCGTAGTCGCAGATAGCTGCATTGACGATACTTTGGCAATGCTACAAGACTACAAAGCTCCGTTTAAACTGCACGCGATCGAGATAACTTGCCGCAGCGCTTCCATGGCCCGCAATACCGGAGCGGCTTCGGCTACCGGAGAATTGCTGCTGTTTCTCGATGACGATATCGAAGCGCTGCCGCCTTTGGTGGAAAGTCACGTTCGCGCTCACCGAGAGCGTCCGGGCTCTGCTGTCATGGGCCCATATCCGCCTAAGTTGCAGGGAGCAACTAGGTTTTTTGATGTGGAAGTGCGATCGTGGTGGGAAGACAAGTTTTATCAGATGAGTCAGCCGGCTCACCGATTTACCTATGAAGATTTGCTCAGCGGCAACCTTTCTTTGGATGCAGAACTGTTTGCTCGTCTCGATGGCTTCGATTCGGCTTTCGGGAATTGTGGTGGCGAAGATTATGAGTTTGGGATACGTTTGTTGAAAGCTAATGTACCTTTTGCTATCGCGGCGGAGGCTGTTGGCTATCATTATGAACACGAAACTAACAATCTCGATCGCTCTTTTCGCCGCTGTCGTCAGGAAGGGCGATCGGATATTTTGATCGGTCAGAGACACCCGGAACTTAGACCAACACTGCACGTAAAGGACTATGAAATTCCTTACTCGCTGGCGGATAAAATTCTGGTGACGGTGGCGTTTTTCTGGCCGGCTGCTGTGGATTGGCTGGCCTTGGGAATGAGGAAATCGCTGGATTTGCTGGAAAGTTTGCGGATGCGGGGAACTTGGCGCTGGTTGCGGGCAAAGTTGCGCGGTTATTGGTATTTGCGGGGTGTGATTGATGAGCTGAAAACTCGATCGGCAATTTCTAGTTTTATGCAAGGAGGCCCCGCCCGCGCCGATTTGGCTGGACATGAAATTGAGATCGATTTGCAGCAAGGTTGGGAAGCGGCAGAAGGGCTGATCGATGCGGAACGGCCCGCTGGAGTTTACCTGTATTACGGCAAACTAACAGTCGGTTACATTTTTCCGCAAGCGGGCGCGGAACCGCTACGGGGCGCTCACTTGCGATCGATTCTGGCGCTGCACTTGGCCCAAGAGCTGGCTCGGGCGATCGCGGTTAACGGTATGCCTCACATGGCTGAAACGATCGCAGAACAGCCTTTAATTGCTTTTGAAAATTACGAGTTAGCAATTAAATAAGTACCGTGTTTTTGTGTCCGATAGAACAACCGCAATCAAATAGGTTTGTAGTCAAGACTTTAGTCCTCAAATTAAGACTTTTCGTCCTGAATACGAACCTAATAATGGTTGTTTCACCGACATAATATTATTTGCTAAATAGGATCGATTTATGGCTATCAAAATGATGGAAATTGAGTTTACCGAACAAATCAATCCGATTCGGAAACTCGAAAAGTACGAAGGCGTTCGCATTTTAGTTCGCTACCAGGGACGGCCTCTGGGCTGGGCTTATGTGAATAACGATCCCTGGCAACAAACAATTTCGGCCGATCGCGTGCGGCAAACAATTGTGGAGCAGTTGGGCAAAGACTTGATCCGATCGACTTTAGGAGAGCAGTTTGGCTCTGAAACAGCAGTAGTATCCGATCGCGAGTTGCCACCAATTAGCGTTGTCATCTGCACGCGCGATCGTACAGATTTGCTCAAAGGCGCTCTGGAAGCCTTGCTCGCCCTCGACTATCCCCACCGCGAAATTATCGTTGTAGACAACGCTCCTGCCAACAGCAGCACCGCTGAATTCGTGGCGCGATTACCTGTACGCTACGTCAAGGAAGAACGGCCAGGATTGGACTGGGCGCGCAATCGTGGCATTGTTGAAGCCCGGCACGAGATTATTGCTTTTACGGACGACGACGCGCGGCCCGATCGAGGTTGGCTGCGGGCGATCGCTGCGGGCTTTGCTGACCCAGAAGTCATGGCAGTCAGCGGTTTAGTCGCGGCCGCCGAACTAGAAACCTTGCCTCAACAGCAATTTGAACTGATCTACGGCGGAATGCTGCAACACCTCGATCGATTCAAAGTTAAAGGCGACCAACTTTCCGCGCAGGATTTGCTGTGGGCTAGTAAGTACGGCGTCGGCGCAAATATGGCTTTCCGTCGGCAAATTTTCGAGGCTGTGGGCAATTTTGACGTTGCTCTCGATGTGGGCACTCCGACTCGCGGTGCTGGTGATATCGAGATGTTTCACCGAATTCTGGCGAAGGGATACTCGACTTTTTACGATGCGAGCGCTTTTGTGTGGCACTTGCACCGACGCAGCGACAAGGTTTTGAATCGGCAGTTGCAGGATAACGGGCGCAGTTTTGGGGCTTATTTGCTGACGTGCGATCGCAACCGCACTGTACCACGCCTGGAAATTCTGAAATTTGCCGTGTCTCAGTGGTTCGGTTGGTGGCTACTGCGCCGCTTGAAGACTCCCGGTTTGCTGCCGCGCAAGTTGGTAGTTAGCGAGTTGCTGGGAGCTTTCGACAGTCCCTTTGCTTACAGAAAAGCGCAGTTGCAGGCGCAGCAGTTAGCCCAGATTGAGCCGGAAGAGCAGCCGCAGTCGGAACCGCAGCAAGTCGCTGGGGGTGTGCGGTGAGAAGTGTTCGCAGGTTGGTTGACAGGCGCAAAATCGCTCATTTTTTCGATTTGCTGCGGGTTTTGGTTGATCGCGATATGAAATTACTTTACAAGCGATCGGCCTTGGGGATTGCTTGGACTTTAATCAATCCGCTGTTGCAGTTAGCTGTATTTTCCTTTGTATTCCGCTCTGTTGTACCGATTGACATTCCGCAATTTTCTTCCTTTGCTTTCAGCGGTTTGTTAATCTGGGGTTGGTCTCAAACGGCATTATTTCAAGCAACGGCATTAATTACCAGCAATAAAGCGCTAATCAGACAGCCGAATTTCCCCACGGCAATTTTGCCGGTAGTCACGACGATGACGGGACTAATTCACTTTTTATTAGCTTTGCCGGTGTTAATTATCTTTCTAGCAATTGATGGCGTGCAGCCGAGTTCAGTGTTGTTCCTGTTGCCACTGCTGATGGTTATTCAGTTTATTTTGACAGTCGGTTTGGCTTATCCACTCGCCGCTTTGAATGTCACTTTTCGCGACACTCAGCACACTTTGGGCGTACTTTTGCAGATGCTGTTTTACCTGACTCCGATTTTTTACGACCTCAACAGTGTCCCAAAACAATTTCAACCTTTTTATCAGTTAAATCCGATAGTGCCACTGCTGGGAGCTTACCGCGCCATACTGCTCAAAGGTACGCAGCCGGATTGGCAAGCTCTGTTAATTGTCAGCTTATTTGTAGCTGCCCTTTTGCCGATCGGACTGGCAATTTTTAGACGGCAAAGCAATACTTTTGTGGAGGAGTTGTAAATGCGTCAGGCTATTGTTGTCAAGGGTTTGGGGAAACGTTTCAACCGCTACAGTGCCGATCGACCTTATACGATTATGGAGGCCGCTTTGTCGGGTTGGTGGCGGATGAAACCCAAAAAACATTTTTGGGCGCTGCGAGATATCAATTTCACTGTTTCTCCGGGGGAAATGCTGGGAATTCTCGGCAAGAATGGCGCGGGAAAATCGACGCTACTGCAACTTCTCGGCGGTATCGGCTGCGCTGAAGAAGGAACTATTCAAGTTAACGGCAGAATTGGCGGTTTGTTGGATTTGGGTGCAGGTTTTCACTCAGATTTAACGGGCAGAGAAAATGTGTTTGTGGGTGCCGTGGTGGCAGGTTTGACTCGCCGGGAAGCGGCGCGTCGGTTTGACGATATTGTGGAATTTGCAGAGTTAACACAGTTTATTGACAGCCCAATGCGGACTTACAGTACGGGGATGCAGATGCGGCTGGCTTTTTCGGTGGCGGTTCATACAGATCGGGAAGTGCTGTTAATTGATGAATATTTGTCGGTTGGTGATGTGGCTTTTCAAACTAAATGTTTGAACAGAATCGCCGAGTTTAAGGCTCAAGGATGTGCGATTGTTTTGATTTCTCACAGCGCGGCGCAAATTCAGAAAATGTGCGATCGGGCTATGTGGCTAAAATCCGGTGAAATCGTGGCTTACGGGGAACCAGAAGTAGTGGCTGGTCAGTATTTGTCGGAAATGCGATCGGAAACTGACAAGCGCACTCCCATGCGTCCTCCTCAAGTCACAAGTACGGGTTCAGAATTGCGAGTTAATGAAAACCGCTTCGGTTCTTTGGAAGTAGAAATAACTGATGTCAAAGTATTGCCGGATGAAGAGATAGATAGTGGCGATGCTATTACTATAGAAATTCATTATACAGTTCGGAAGCAGATTTCGGCTGCTATTTTTGGCGTGACAATCAGCCGGGAAGATGGTCAAAGTTGTTTTGAGACTAATACTAATCAAATGGGGCGGTTGATTCCGCTGGCGGCAGGTAAAGGCCAAATCCGGCTGCACATAGACAGGCTGGATTTAGGAAACGGTCAGTATTACGTGAATGCAGGGGTTTACGAGAAGAGTTGGGCCTATGCTTACGACTATCACTGGCACGTTTATCCGCTGTATGTGCGATCGACTGTACACCAAAAAACGATTCTTTGTCCGCCGTACCACTGGGAATTTGACGGCAAAATGCAGGTTGCAGATTTGCCCGACAAATCTGAAAAAGTGCACGCTTTGAACAAGAATAATCCCGGCTACGCCAAGATTTCAACTCAGTTGAAAAATAAACAGTCACCTGACTTTTTAATTATTGGCGCTCAAAAGTGCGGCACAGAACCTCTATATGGCTATCTGGCAAATCACTTGCAAATTATCAAAGACGGTTCCCGGGAAATTCACTTTTTTGAGTTGAATTTTGAGCGCGGTGTAGAGTGGTATAGCAAGCAGTTGACGCGGAGTGTAGCGGGTGACAAGGTGTTGCTGTGGGAGATGACTCCTTACTACATTTATCATCCTTTGGTGGCAGAGCGAGTTTACAAAACTTTCCCGGATGTTAAACTGATTGTAATGCTGCGAAACCCGGTAAAACGAGCTTGGATGCACTATCATTTAGAAGTGGCAGTCGGCTGTGAAAAGTTGGATTTTGAAAAAGCGATCGCATCTGAACCTGACAGGCTAAAAGGTGAAATTGAAAAAATCAAAGCCGATGAGGGTTATTACAGTTTCAACCACCAACATTATTCCTATTTGTCGCGGGGAATTTATGTCGAACAAATCAAAAATTGGCTCAATTATTTTCCGAGGGAACAGTTGCTAATTCTCAAGAGCGAAGACTTTTATGCAAATACAAGTAAAGTATTTTCTGAAGTCTTAGATTTCTTAGATATTAGTGCGAGTACCCTCGAAGAATATGAGATTCATAGTGTCGAGGATTACAGCAAAATGCCTGCCGAAATCGAACAAGAATTAACCAATTATTTTAAGCCTTACAATCAGGAACTTTCTGATTTGTTGAAGCAAGATTTTACTTGGAGTTAGGAAAATAGTTTTTAACCGTAGAAAGCTCTCTGCGGTTGATTTAAAAAAACCTCATTTACCAACCATTAATCAAGTATAAAAATGAAAAGAATATTTTTAGTGGGAACCCCTCGGAGCGGTACAACAATCCTTCAAAGTTTATTGGCGGCTCATCCTGAAGTTATTTCTTTTCCTGAATCTAAGTTTTTCCACTATTTGCTTTACGATAAGTTTGCGGGACAGTTGCGAAGTAGGATGGAAGCTTTTTTTAATGATGAGATTAAACGTCCTGAACTTTTGAAAGATTTTGATGATAGTCAAAGTGTGGAAACTAAAACTCGTTGGTTTGTCGGAGTTTTGGATGGTTTGGCTGCGGAACAAAACAAAAGCATTTGGTTGGAAAAAACGCCGGAGCACATATATTTTATTCCTGATATAGAGGGTTTGTTGCCGGATGCAAAATTTATACATATTTTGCGAAATGGTATGGATACAATCGCTTCTATGTATGAGAGCACTAGGATTTATCACGAATTGTGGGGCGCTGGTTGGGATTTAGATCACTGTATCGAGCGCTGGGTATATGCGGCGTTAACTACTCATAAATATGTTAATAAAGCAAGTCATATTTTAGTTAAGTACGAAGAGCTTTTAGATGACAAAATTAAAGTTTTAGGAAAAATATGTAAGTTTGCTGGCATTGAATATGACGGTGCTATGCTGGAAAATTACAAGCAGCAAGCAGCAAATTTGAGTTTAAATGTGCCTTGGCATAAAGGAATAGATCGAGATATCACCAGCACTAAGTTTCACAAATATCACGCTCTTTTTAAGCAAGATGAAATTGTGTATATTTTAAATAAAATTAGCTGGGCAAATAAAGAAATTGCTGGGAAAGTTGCGGTGGAAGTTACCGAACAAATTTCGGATATTTGCGGTTTTTCGCAAATGTGCGATCGCCTGTGTTGTACAATTCTACTAGAAGGCAATGAACTGGGAACCGTTGAATTGCCCGTCTGTGACAGGATGGTGGCGGGTGCGGTGTTGGTAGATGCGATCGCAGCTCAGTTTGCTTGGCCAATTCTCGATCAATTTTTTCAACGCAATCCCGAAACTCCGCAACTTGAATGGACGCTATTTTTACAGGAAATCTGGAATCGTCCGAATTGGCTTGATGATGATTTTTACAATCCCGAAACACTCGACGAAGCACAAACAATTAGCCTTGAGAAAGACTTGATTGCTGTGGAAGTTAGCGAGGAATTGCCTAACATCAAAGTAGAACTTTCTGAAATAGATGTGCTGGTGAAAGTAGGCGGT
>JANYGO010000278.1 GCA_025362325.1 Cyanobacteriota bacterium
GAAATACCGATTTCTCAGGGGCAGTAACCTAGAACAGAGGTCACGATGGAAATCATAGCGCACAATCTCTCCGAAGTCTCAGTCGGTCAGCGAAAAATAGATGGATACATCAATGCAACGGCATTGACCACTGCCCACCAAAAAGCCACAGGGCAGCGAAAAGATGTAGCCAACTGGTTGTCTAACAAGCGAGTTCAGCAAACTTTAAAGCATCTCAGTTCCGTAACAGAGATTCCTGTAACGGCTTTATACCATGTGTTTCAAGGCGGTAATCCTCAAAGCCAAGGGACTTGGCTGCACCCAAAATTATCTGTCAGACTTGCAATGTGGCTCTCCGACGACTTTGGCTACCAAGTCGAAAATTGGATTGAAACGTGGATGACAACCGGTAAAACTCCTTCGGTTCCGACCAGGACAGAACCGCCGGCCGTAATTCTCCCCACCGAGAAGCAACTTGAGTTCATGCGATCACGCGCTTGGGAACGGGCCGAGATAGAAGGCAAGCCGATGAGTGCCACCGAAATCCGCTCTCAATCTGGCTACGATATCGACACCCAGAAGCGGCTGAAAGCTCTCTAAACCTTTCCCCACTCGAAACCCGGCGCAGCAATCAAAGCTAGCCGGGTTTTTTGCGTCTCTAGCACCGCTCTGTCGCCAACTTTGCCCTATGTGTCACCCCTCGCCCGCGACGGCCGTTAAACGCCAAAGTAAACAAACTCAGCCGTCGCGGAATATTTTCCCAATTCCTAGATATTCGGCGAGAGACAGTTATTGGGCGTTAACAGCCGTCGTTAGTCATAAGTCATTGGCGCACTCTTCCTCTTCCTCTTCCTCTTCCTCTTTTTCCAAAAAACTCACGCCCGCGCTCTCTCTCTCAATTACTTATTTAGATTGGTATTTATTATGTGATCGAAAATCCACAAGTGGATTATCCACAAGTGGATAATCAACAAGTGGAGAAGATGTATATGTAGCAAGGGTTTTGGGGATTCGATTTTGAATCGGATTTGCCAGTCGCGAATAGAGCCGCCTTCACTCAAATTTGACCGGCACGGGCAACCTAAGTTCGATCGCGCTTTCTCGAAATACCCCGATTCTCCGATAACTTTTGGCAAATACACCCCGACGCATTAATTTGATTAGCCACGGCTAATGGCGCGTTTAACGTGGGTTTGACTGAAAACTGCGGTAAGACTGCAAGATTGATGTGCAAGCCCCTTAAGGAGCAAGAATAAACAAACTCATCCACTCCGGAATATTTCCCCAATTCTCGAATTCCCGATTTCACCGAAAATTCCAATTCTGGATTTTGTCGCTAGTCCCGCATTCTTAGGCCGGATTCTTGCGTTTTCTCTTTTTCCAAAAAACTCACGCCCGCGCTCTCTCTCAATTACTTATTTAGATTGGTATTTATTATGTGATCGAAAATCCACAAGTGGATAGTCCACAAGTGGATAATCAACAAGTGGAGAGAATGCTTATACAGTAAGGGTTTGAAGATTCATCGCAGCACCCGCGGTTCGATCCGCGCCCCTGGTGTGATTTTCGGGCTGCACCGAAAAATAATCGTAGCAACCCCTTGACTTTCTCGAAAGGGAATGATATATTAAAAGAGTGAAAGAGGCGAGACACCAGCAGCCACTAAAACGGTTATCTTGTCTTTTACGACCATAAAGTAGATAGGAGTTACCCATGACGAACCTTCACTCAGCCGAATCAACCCTCTCCAAAGGCGACCTGAAGCGGGTCAAAAAATTTAACGCTTTGACAGTAGTCCCGAACGACAACGGCTGGTATCAGGTGTACAGCCCGATGAGTGCTGATGAGTGCAAAACTCATCGAGTATTCATAGCGGAAGAAGAAGGACAGGACTTCTGCGACTGCAAGGCCCACTACTACCGCAACATTCAAGCTGGCAATTTGAGCTACGTGTGCATCCACCGTCAAAAAGTATTTGACTACATTGAGATTCAGGCAAAAGTCAACGCTCCGGCTGTAAATGCTTGGAATGCATCCCCGTACTTCGGGGGAATTCAAAAACAGAATTCGGCGGTGCAGCAATTAATTGATGATGCCAAAGTCGTAATTACTGAAGAGTTAGTGATGACGGTGGCCAAGCAGTTCTTTGTTCTTATTGACCCGCGGCCGCAAAACCCCAAGTCTTTAGGCGATGAAATATTGGATCGGATTCAAGAGTTGGTTGGCAGAAGCGATAACCAGGAAAAAGCTGCGGCTAATGCAGTGAGAATCGAAATCCTGTTGAGCGAAATGATCAGAAATACTTAACAGTAAAGTTCAGTTTCCGCAGGAACTTTAAAAGGGCGGAAAACCAAACCAAACGAAACCAAACGAAACCAAAACTAAAATGACTAACAAAATCAAAACAAGCTCTTTTGACGCATTCGGCCCGGCTCCAGAAAAAGATTCAATCATAATTCCAGAAA
>JANYGO010000280.1 GCA_025362325.1 Cyanobacteriota bacterium
GTGACAGAGGTTGTCGGCGTTGGAGTCGGAGTGACAGATGTTGTCGGCGTTGGAGTCGGAGTGACAGATGTTATCGGCGTTGGAGTCGGAGTGACAGATGTTGTCGGCGTTGGAGTCGGAGTGGCTGGTGCTACATCGTTATCAGTAATCGCCACTGTCACACCCGGAATCCCGATCGCACTATACTTAGCATCAGCACTACTCGTAACTGTATGAGAAATAGTCGCTGTGTGCGGCCCTTCAACAACCGCATCGTCTGTAGCCGTGACTGTGATAGGTTTCGCCACACTCCAGTTAGTATAGTCAAAAGTAACAGGCGCGATCGCATTTATTTGATCCCCTGTAGCAAAACTAATCGTCACAGGTGCCGTGGGCTGCGAAGTAAGTTTAACGCTGTACGTCCCTGTAGCACCCCCTTCGGTAGCAGTTGTACTCGTCGGTGAAATAGTCACACCTGCGGTATCATTATCAGCAATCGTGGCAGTTACAGGAGAAATCGTCAGATTGTTATACTTGGTATCCGTGCTGACCGACTTGTGAGTAATCGTGCCGCTGTGCGTTCCTTGGGCTATGCTGTCATCGATCGCACTAACGGTCACATTTTGAGCAACATTCCAATTATTCGGCGTAAAAGTGATAGGTGCGATCGGGCTAATTTGAGTACCAGGGTCAAAATTAATCGTCACAGGTGCTGTAGGTGCGCTAGTTAGAACCACGCCGTAGGTATCCGTTGCGCCACCTTCAGCAATATTGGTACTTCCTGCCGATTGGACAATGGAAACGCCCGGACTATCGTTATCAGTAATCGATGCCGTCACATTGGGAATCGCTTTGGCGTTATAACTGGCATCGGTACTGGTAACTGTGTGAGCGATCGTCCCTGTGTGCGTTCCTTGTGCTACAGTGTCGTCGATCGCAGTAGCAGTGATAGTCTTTTCAACATTCCAGTTAGTGCTGTCAAAAGTAATTTGGGCGATCGGGCTAATTGCATTGCCAGTATTAAAGCTAATATTAACTGGTGCTGTGGGTTGTGCAGTTAGCTTGATTTTGTAACTGCCAGTTGCGCCGCCCTCTGTAGGCGTGATGTTCGTAGGTGCAACGGTGAAGCCGGCAGTGTCATCATTTTTAATAGTCGTTGTAGCAGTTGCCGTCGGAATTGTCGGCGTGCCACCCGGTGAAACGGGATTTGATAGCGTAATTGCCACAGTTTCGTCAGGTTCAATCAATCCGTCGCCCAACACATCCAAAGTAATAGTTTTGGATGTTTCGCCCGCTGCAAAAGTAATTTTGCCAGTAGCAGCAGTCGCCCCAGAAGTGCCGCCGATATTGTTGTAGTCGCTGCCGTTAGTCGCAGTTCCGGCGATCGTATAATCTACCGTACTCCAAAGTTCCGTGCTGCCATTGCGAGCGATCGTAAATGTGGCGGGAGTCTTGCCGGAATTGCCTTCGATAATGCTAGGAGTATTGGCGGAAATAGTATAAGAACTATTCCTGTCCAAGATTGAAAATTTAACTTGACTTGTGCTACCAGCAACACCGCCAGTAATCGCACCCAACTTGAGGATTAATTGTTCATTATTGTCAAGGATATTATCAGCCTTGATAGTAAGTGCCACAGTTTGAGTGAGTGCAGCACCCGTTGCACCGGCGGGGAAAGTAACAGTAGTAGGTGCAATTGTGTAATCAGCACCTTGAGTAGCTGTGCTGCTGGGATCGATGACAATTGGTACAACTACATTGCTGAGGGGAGTGCCGCCGCCGAGAGTCAGGGTGACATTAGTTACTGTGTCGGTAGCGCCTTCATTCAGCCCTACGGTGTTGGTGTATTTGGAAGTGTCAAAATTTACAGTGCTGGGTGTATTGAGTAGAATAGAGACATTGCTTGAACCATCGTTCGTTAGTGCTAAATCCGGGAGACTATCACCGTTAAAATTGCCCGCCACAATAGAATATGGACTTGTCCCCGCAGAAAAGTTGACCGCAGTGCTAAAACTGCCAGCCCCATTTCCGATTAAAATAGAAGCGCCACTGCTGCTTCGTACTGCTAGATCGAGCTTGCCGTCGCCGTTAAAGTCGTTTGCAGTGATGCCTTGAGACCCTGTACCCACACTAAAGTTAGTGGGCGCGCTGAAGCCGTCAGTGCCATTTCCTAGCAGAATTGAGACTGTGTTGGAGCCGCCGTTAACTACGGCTAGGTCTGGTCGGTTGTCTCCGTTAAAGTCACCTAGGGCGATCGAATTTGGATTTGTTCCAGCCCCAACATTAGTGGGTGCACTAAATCCGCCAGTGCCATTCCCTAACAAAATTGAGACATTGTTAGAAAGACTATTCGCTACGGCTAAATCGGGGAAACTATCGGCATTAAAGTTGCCGACAACAACACCAGCAGGAATCGAACCGACAGTGAAATTAGTTGCAGCGCCAAAAGTGCCAGTACCACTTCCCAACAAAATTGAGACGCTGCCAGTACCTTGAGGGTTAGCATTCACCACTGCTAAATCGAGGAAATTGTCCGCGTTAAAGTTGCCTGTTGCGATCGAAAGGGGTGTGTTTCCGACTGAAAAGTTGGTAGCTGCACCAAAGCCGCCTGTACCGTTTCCTAGCAGAATTGAGACGTTGCTAGAACTAGAGTTTGCTACTGCCAAGTCGGGGAAATTATCGGCATTAAAGTTGCCTGTTGTGACGAAAACGGGACTTGAACCAACGGCGAAGTTGGTAGCCGTACCAAAAACACCAGTTGCATTCCCCAACAGAATTGAAATGTTGTTGTCACTTAGGTTTGTTACTACCAAGTCTGGAAAAGTATCGGCATTGAAAAGCCCTAAACCAATACCCCTGGGATTTGTCCCCACAGGAAAGTTAGTTGCCGTACCAAAACTATTCAAAACGTACTCGTAACCTGCTAACACTTCTTCTGCAAATACCAGCGGTGTGTTAATTTTCCCGGTTGTTGCTTCGAGTTTCCAGTCGCCGCCGAGTACCGCGCTTCCGGTGAGGTTTTTGGAAGCGGCAACATTGGTATTTGTGAGTTGGGCGATGCGCTGGATAAATGCGATCGCACTTAATGCCACATTACAACCATAAATCAGAATGTCCGCGCCGTGTGTGAAAGCACTTCGCCACTGCCGCAATTTCTCGGAATAAGCTTCTAGATTGTCTAAACTCAAGCCACCGCTGCCGAGTTGCAAGCTGCCGGTACTGCCGTGAGAAATGATGTGGATGCTGTCAATATTCGTGCGCAGAGCTAAGATTTGAGTAATTTGGTCGATCGCATCCTTCTGCCCATCCAACACTACTACTTCCGTACCGGGTTTTACCCCAGCCACCAAACTTTGATAATTTTGTACTTTTGTGTCGATAAAGGCGATCGCACTTACTGAAACTGGAATATTTAAATTTGGCATAATACACCTGACTGGGGTAAAAAAAGACAGCAATTCCCCCATTTCGTGACTTGCGTCCGAAACAATCTCTCAATTTTGATTTACAGAGACATAGCATCTCTGCGTAAAAATTCGGTTAGGAAACATCTGTTGTAGCAACACTAACAGGTTTTTCACAGAATATATATAAAGTTTTCTTAAAAAATAGCTTATTAATTAAAGTTTTGGTAAAGCTGCGAAAATAGTTAAGTATTATTACTGTGAGGAATGCGAGATAGATATACCACAAATATTTTAGAAACGTAAGTGCAATTGTAGTGAAATTTTAAAATCAGCACTTTTGATACATAGTGTAGGATGCCTAAGCGATTAGTCGTGCAGAAAATATGACCTTCTCACGCACCCTACTAAACCGTTGATTACCGCAAACCCGAATCAATCTCTGCCAAAATCCCCTCAGCATCCCCGCACAAAGCAGCGTGACAGCAACCGTTACTCGCCAACAATCCCCCCCACTGACTAACATCTCCCCGGTTGTATTGCAAAGCAGAACCGTCAAAACGAGTAAATCGGCCGCCCGCCTCCGTCAAAATCAATTCCGGCGCCGCCAAATCCCAATCCTTCGGCGCAGACTTTCCCGAAAGCGCAATATAAACATCAGCTTTTTGTTCAACAATCGTCGCAATCTTGCAGCCGATGCTACCGACAGCCAGTTGATTTTGGCAGGGAAATTTGTGCAATAGTTGATTTAGGCGATCGTCCCGGTGACTGCGACTGGTTACTATAGATAAATCTGCCACTATATTGCGCGCAGAAACCTGTAATTTCAGCGCAGAACCCCCGCGACTTTCCCCAAAAGCACCCGCATCGCGGATTGCATAATAAATCTTTTGCTGTTCCGGCCAAGCCACAACAGCTAATACCGGTCTTCCCTCGAACGCTAAAGCAATGTGAACCGCAAATTCCCCGGTTTTGTCAATAAAATCGCGCGTTCCATCTAAAGGGTCAATAATCCAAACCCAAGATTGAGGTAAGGGAATTTGACCACAACTTTCTAAATAAGATTTGTAAGTTTCTTCGCTGAGATAGCCATAATCTGTATTCCCTAAAGCCGATTGCAGTTTATCTAGGATATAAGAATTGACAGCTACATCGGCGGCGGTAACTGGGCCGTCTTTTTTTTCTTGAATGTCCAGGCTTGGAGTATTGCAATCAGGGCGATAATAGGATTGCAAAATATCTGCGGCACCCCAAGCGGCGGCCTGCGCAATTTCGCTTAATTCTTCGAGATTTTTCATGTTTTCAACCGCAGATGAACTGATGTACGTACAAAGAAACCATTCATTATAATCAACCCAATTTGTAGGGGCGGGTTCACAAATCATTTATGGTAAAAATGAATAATTTCATAAACCCGCCCTCCCCTACCAACAATAAAAATGTACGGTGAATTTATTGGTAAAGTGTTGATGTAAATAAGGGTGGGGATGGGGCGGGTTTATGAGATTATTTGTGATTTTCATAGATAGTTGGTGAACCCGCCCCTACAGGATTTTGGGATATTTTTTGTGAAGCAAACCTATCCTACGACCAATTAATATGAGGATATTTCCATTCATAATAATTGGGAAACACAAAATTAGTAAACGAAACCGAAATACTCACCTCCAGCGATTTTACATGATGCCACCAACCGACAGGAATAAAGATAACTTCTCCCGGTTCCAAAATCACCTCAATGATTTTTGCATCTCTGTAAAGCGGATATTTGTCATAGTCAGGATTTTCGCCGTCAACCTTGCTAAAAACTCCGACATGATTGTAAAGCAGAGGTGTTTGCTGCGGAGAAATCAATTTAATCAGTTTGCGTCCCGATACCTGTGCTAAAACTAAGTTAACTGGGTCATGGTGCAGCGGTGTAATCGTACCTTTTGGGCCAAACCAAAAGAAAACTCTGCCTTTTGTATCGCCGGGAGTCAGGTATTCGGGGAAAATTTCAAAGTCGTTGAATAGTGGTTTAAATTCTTCTCTTTCCAGAGTTTGATTATTAGCAACCATATAGCAGTCGTTGCTGGGGCCGCCGTTGACGACCATATCTATATACTCGCGGAACAGAACGGTTTTTTTGTGGTTGTGTACCTTAATTTCGTAATCCGGGTCAGAGTTGCGGTTGGCTTGAATTTCCACCGCTGCATCGCCGTATTTTTCCTGCAAATACTCCGGTGTCCACAACTGCAAGGCTTTCCAGTTGTGCATGATGTTGGTAATAATTACCGGAGTATTTTTGGCGTAGTAATTTTCTAAAAAATACTCTCTCGAAAGGCTGCTTTTGCGTTCGATTGTGCCAAACTTGGAAGAGAGGGCAGCTAATTGATTGTTGATGCTGAGTTGCGATTCTAGTTTTTGCAGTAACTGTACGTATTGACTACCTGCTTGGAAGTACGGATGAGAGGATATTTTGGTAACTTCTGCGGTTGCTGTTTCGGCATCAATGCCCGTATTTACTAAGCCTTTAATGATGTCTGCGTCTGGTTGATTTAATAATTTGTTGGCTGCTACCCACTGTTTCAGGTTGTCGGGGACTTCTGGTTTGCTTGGCGCTGCTGCGAGTAGATTGGGTAAATTTTGCGTCAGCCATTCTAGATTAACTTGCTGTTGTTCTGTTAGGGTAATCCGCAAGGGGGGAAGGGTGATGGTTAGGGGTTGGGTTTCAGGCATGATTCGAGTGTTTTGTTTTGGGGTAGTTTGGTTGTACTTGAAGTTGCTTAACTAAATATAGCAATCTTGTTTGATTTTTGATTTTTTTTACGAACCGCGAAGACGCAAAGGGCGCTAAGGAAGAGAGAGAGGGTTGCTATGACTATTTTAGCTTAACAAGTGTTGGCTGTTAGAGTTTTCTGGGTTCGATCGCTTGTATCCGGATTTTTGGGTTAATTTAAAGTTAAGATTGCAGATTTTTTATCCATTGGCGGGTTCCGAAGAATTTGCAGGAATCGGAAGCTATCTTAGCTGCGGCGGCTAGGGCATTTGTAAAGTTTTCTTGTAAAATGTAGTGACAAAAAGCACCGTGAAAGATGTCGCCTGCGCCTAAAGTGTCTGCGGCTTGAATTTGAGGGATTTCTAAACTACCGAAACGGTCATTGCTGAAGTGTTGAATCGGTTTTTTGCCGCGTGTGATGGCAATGTTGGGAATTCCGGCTGCTGACAGATAAGCAAAGACTTGTTCGGAATTGTCGCAGTCGGGCGGATGAAAGTTATCCGAACATACAGCCCATTCAACGAAGGGCAATATTTCTTCTAATCCGGGTTTCCAACTGCCGCCATCGAGGACGATTGGAATGTTTTTTGATTGGGCGAGTTGAGCAATTTCTTGGCTGGCTGCGATTTGATGTCCGTCAAACAGTATGATATTAACTGATGTTAAAATATCGGGATTAATTGCTTGGCTGTCAACCTGGGATTTAGTAGCATTCACTGAGATTACTGCCCGATCGCCCGTTTGTTCAGTTACAATAATCGAAGAGACTGGTGGAGAGTGCGATCGCCCGGGCTGCAAATCGATTATCCTCACATCATACTCCGCTAAGTCTGCACGGATTAATTGGGCGATCGCGCTAGTGCCCAAAACCCCCGCCAACACCGCCGCATTCCCCAAAGCGCTAAAAGCCACAGCAGCATTTGTCGCCGGCCCGCCCGCCACAATGGTAGAATCAACAGCAACAACCTTCTGATTTTCCCCCGGAGGCTTCTCGGCTAAATAAACTAAATCCAAAGTCGCCAATCCCAAAAACAATCCAGTCTTCATATCTGCGTTAATCCGCGTTCATCTGCGGTTAAAAATAAAAAACATCCCTAATGCAGCCAAATCCCAATACAGGAATACTTTACATTGTCGGAACGCCGATCGGCAATCTCGAAGATATGACATATCGCGCCATCCGAATTTTGCAAGCAGCAGACTTCATCGCAGCCGAAGACACGCGCCACACAGGCAAACTTTTACACCACTTTCAAATCAAAACGCCCCAAATCAGCTATCACGAACACAACCAACAGCAGCGACTCCCCGAATTCATCGACAAACTGCTGTCAGGAAAAAGTATCGCCCTCGTCACCGATGCTGGAATGCCGGGAATTTCCGACCCCGGATACGAATTAGTCAAAGCCTGCGCCGATGCTAACATTAACATTATTCCGATTCCCGGCGCCAGCGCCTGCATTGTTGGGATAAGTGCATCGGGATTACCTACAGACAGATTTGTATTTGAAGGATTTTTGCCCGCCAAAGGTCAAGAACGCCAGCGGAGTTTAGAAGCTTTGCAAATAGAATCCCGTACTATTATCTTATACGAATCTCCCCACCGGTTGCGACAAACTTTACAAGATTTAGCAAACACCTTGGGAACCGACAGACAGATTGTGCTGGCAAGGGAGTTGACGAAAATGCACGAGGAGTTTTGGCGTGGTAGTATGGAAAGTGCGATCGCACTTTACATCACCCGCGAACCTCAAGGAGAATTTACCCTAGTAATTGGCGGCCTCCAAACAGACGCACCAATTTTCTCCGAAGATGCCATCAAAGCCGAATTACAAACATTAATAGCAGAAGGCCTAAGTCGTTCCCAAGCTAGCCGTCAGCTAGCCCAACAAACATCCCTCCCCCGCCGCCAAATCTATCAACTCGCCCTCACAATTGGCGACAATGAATCATCGGAACCACCCGCTTGATGACTTGTAAATATCAAATTGGTTCGTAGTGAGGACTTCAGTCCTCATAAAAATCAGAGGACTAAAGTCCTCACTACAAACAGCTTTAACATTTCTATGCAATAATACTAAAAATCGGTTCGTAGTCAGGACTTCAATCCTCATAAAAATCAGAGGACTTTAGTCCTCACTACAAACAGCTTTAACATTTCTATAAAATCCTACCAAAAAAAATCTATGGTACGCGGAAACTACGATCGACAAAAACCCTATTTACGCAACCCCCACATCAACAAACCAATCGCCGAAATCTATGCAGACTTAGACGCCTTTAGCTGGGAGATATTTGAAGACCAACCCCACCGCTTCGATACCGTCAGTTTCTACGTCTTGCTTCCGCCGCTGTTTTACGAAGGAAAATTCATCAAAGGGATTTACTTCAGCGAAGCAGTAGAACTGATAAACAAACTATTTCCCCAACTTTCTTCAGTATTTTTCTCCTTCACCTATTCCCCCGGAACGTCCTATTCCTGGGCACCAATAGCTGACGCCTACTCCAGTTTATACAAAAACCCGCAGCGAGCCAAGTGGTTTCGCGAAACATATCGCGATCGCGCCAACAAACCAATCATACCACTCCAAGACACAGACTTTATCAACGAATACTTAATTTCTCCCCGCAACGTCCCTGCGAAAGACATCGACCTCCTGGCTGTCGCCCGCATTTCCGAAGAAAAGAACTTGCCGATGATTGCCAAAGCCTTAAAAATTTACCGCCAAAAATATCCGCAAAAACCGATTAAATTAACAGTCGTCAGCGGTCACGACTTTGATATTAACAATCTGAAAACTCTCGACGAACTCGCCTTAAAAGAATGGCAACAAATAGAGCAAATTTTAGGCAATCCCTCCGAGTACATTAATTTATTGCCAAGAGTTGACTACTACAGCGAAATCCCCACCTATTATTCGCGGGCCCAAGCATTTGTACTTGGTTCACTCCTCGAAGGCAAAAATCGGGGAATTACCGAAGCAATGAGTTGCAACGTACCAGTAATTTGTTTTGAAGAATTCAACCAATACGCCAGAGGAAACTCGCCAGTTTTCCCGGAAGGTGCGGGTCTTTATGCTAAATTTGACCCGGAATCCTTAGCCGATACGATTCATACAGTATTGGAAAACAAAACTGAATTTAAGCCGCGATATCAGTATTTAAAGCATTGCGGTCGCAAGAATTTTTTCAACACTTGCATTGATAGTTTTCCCTACTACCAGCATAACATTCCCGACTACAAACCCGGAGCAGCATTTAAGAATTTGTGGCTGGATTTGGCAGTTCAGCAAAATTATCAAGTTAGTTTGGATAGTTTTTTGTATGGAGGTTCGCCGCTGTCTCACATTCGCGGGGTAAATGCGATTCAGCAAAATCTCGGCGAATTAACCAAGTTTTTAGGATAATTGACATTAATATGTAGGGTGTGTGAGTTGTTGTTTTTCAGGTTCGTAGTGCGGACTTTAGTCCGAATCCAAGAAGGACTAAAGTCCTCACTACAAACCTGTTTGTATTACGGGTTCGTATTGGGGACTTTAGTGCGAATCCAAGAAGGACTAAAGTCCTCACTACAAACCAGGTTCGTAGTACGGACTTTAGTCCGAAAAAGCAGGACTAAAGTCCTCACTACAAACCTGTTTGTATTACGGCTGATTGACTGGCCCCGATATAAATGCAAGCTGACGCACCCTACTTCAAATGTAATTATTGATACTAAAATATAAAATATAAAATATAAAATATAAAATCATATGAGAATGTCATTCAGCAGGAGAAACACAGAATGCACGACTTGAAAGTTGTCATCATCGGTGCAGGAATTGGCGGCTTAACTGCGGGCATCGCCCTGCAACAAGCGGGTTATGAAGTTGAAATATACGATCGCGTAAAAGAACTGCGTCCAGCAGGGGCTGGCATCTCCCTGTGGTCGAACGGCGTCAAAGTTCTCAACCGCCTGGGTTTAGGCGAAAACATGGCAAAAATTGGCGGCAAAATGGATCGCATGGAATACCGCACCAAAACCGGTCAACTCCTAAATGACATAGATTTAATGCCACTAATTGAACAAGTCGGTCAGCGTCCTTATCCGGTGGCGCGCCGCGATTTACAACAAATATTATTAACAGCTTTTAAGGGAGAAGTCAAGCTCGATCGCCAATGTATTGCCGTAGAAGAAGACGCAACCGGAGTAACTGCAATCTTTGAAAACGGAGATAAAGCGCGGGGCGATTTGTTGGTGGCGGCTGATGGTGTTCGCTCAATTTTGCGAACCTATGTATTGGGTCGCGAAGTACAGCCGAAATACGGCGGTTATATCAACTGGAATGGACTTGTGCCGGCAGATGAAAAATTATCGCCTAAAAATACTTGGGCGATTTATGTCGGCGACTACAAGCGGGCTTCATTAATGCCCGTCGCGGGCGATCGATTTTACTTTTTCTTAGATGTTCCCTTACCCACCGGAACTCCCGCTAATCCCGACAATTACAAAGCCGAACTTAAAGAACATTTTAAAGGTTGGGCCGAACCAGTGCAATTGCTGATAGAAACTTTCGATCCCGCCACAGTTGCCCGGCCCGAAATTCACGACGTAGGGCCGATCGACTCCTACGTTCGCGGTAGAGTTGCTTTGCTGGGAGATTCCGCCCACGCTACCTGCCCAGATTTGGGCCAGGGAGGCTGTCAAGCAATGGAAGATGGGCTGGTACTCAGCAACTACCTTTCGACTACGAATTTAGGGGTAGAATACGCCCTCAAACGCTACGAAACTGAGCGCAAGCAGCGGGCTAATGCAGTTGTAGAAAAAGCGCGGCAGCGTGCCGAACAAATTCACGGCAAAGATCCGCAGGTGACGGATAAATGGTACGAACAATTGGCTGATGAAAAGCCAAGCAATGTGACTGATGCGATCGCCAAAGTCATCATGGCAGGCCCATTACACTAGCACAATCTAGTGGGAAAATCAATCAAAGATCAGCATTTAACCTTACAATAATGTCAGGCAAACTTACTACCCACGTTCTCGACACTGCCCGCGGCTGTCCGGCGGCAAATATGTCGATCGCCCTGCAAGCAATTGACCCCAACTCCGGCGCAAAAACCCTGCTAAAAACTGTAACAACCAATGCTGACGGCCGTACCGCTGCTCCGTTACTATCAGAAAGCGAACTCAAACCAGGAGTTTACGAATTAGTCTTTGCCGTTGGCGAATACTTCGCGCAGTCCGCCGAAAATTTGCCAGATCCGCCTTTTTTAAACAGCGTTCCAATTCAATTTGGCATCGCCGACCCAAGCTTACACTATCACGTACCGCTGTTAGTTTCCCCTTGGTCGTACAGCACCTATCGCGGTAGCTGAAACAGGGTAAGGTGGGCACGGTGCTACATAATTAAATACGCTTGGGTTAGCGCCGTTTATTGCCCGGAGATCCCCCTAAATCCCCCTTAAGAAGCAGGGTGGATTAATTGTCGAGAGGCTAAATCAAGGCTATGAAGGCTATTGACCGAGATTATGCGAGGCATTTAACAGGTTTATCTGGACCCGATAAATCAAAAAGTAACTCACTCAAATCTTCAATTTGATTAGCCAT
>JANYGO010000256.1 GCA_025362325.1 Cyanobacteriota bacterium
CCAAAAGTTCAGGAGAGCCGTTGCGATCTAATGACTGTTGACTGGTGACTGTTGACTGGATTTTACAATTGGGATGTTACCGCATTTCATATGACTAATAACTAATGACTGATGACTAATAACTAATGACTAATAACTAATGACTGATAACTAATAACTGATAACTAATAACTAATAACTAATGACTTTAGTAATTGCTGGCGAACGCAGCGGTGCGGGAAAGACGACTGTAACGATCGCCATTTTAGCTTATTTAATCCGCCGCGGCTTGAACGTGCAATCTTTTAAGGTCGGCCCCGACTACATTGACCCGATGTTTCATGCTTTTGTGACGGGCCGCCCTTGTCGGAATTTAGACCCGGTTTTAACGTCTGAATCTTATGTGAAAAAGTGTTTTTCCCGTCATATTCAAGATGTTGATTGTGCCTTGGTTGAAGGGGTAATGGGTTTATTTGATGGGGTTTCTCAAAAGAAGGGTTCGGCAACGGATTCTGTAACGGATTCTGTAACGGATTTAATGGATGTCAGGAAGACAGATGTCAGGAAGACAGATGCAGAAGCAGAAGCAGAACAAAGTTATTCTATTTCCTTTGCTTCTACGGCTCATGTTGCTTACTTGCTGAATTTGCCAGTATTGTTTGTGATAGATTGCAGTCGGCTGTCTGGTTCTGTGGCTGCGATCGCCCACGGTTTTCGTTCTTTTAACCCAAATCTGAAATTCGCTGGTTTGGTGCTGAATCGGGTGGCGAGCGATCGACATTTGGAGTTGCTTACCGATGCTCTCAAACCGCTCAATTTACCGATTTTAGGAGTTTTGCGTAGGGATGAGGCTGTGACTATTCCCGATCGACATTTGGGTTTGATTCCTGCGGAGGAGTTGCCGAATCTTCATGCTGCGATCGATAAATTGGCTGATTTGGCTGCTGTTAGTTTTGACTGGGAGCAACTTTTGCCTTTGTTGGCTGCAACTCGAAATGGGGGGGGTGAGGGGTCTGAGCAACTTTTGGGTAAATACAATCTCCCTTCGGTAATTATAACTCAAAAAGATGATGTTGTCAACTCTTTGGGAAAACAATTTGGAGTGAGGATTGCAGTTGCGCGCGATCGGGCTTTTAATTTTTATTATCAGGACAATCTTGATTTATTGGAAGAATTGGGTGCACAGTTGGTGTTTTGGAGTCCCCTGGATGACTCGGTGTTTCCTGACAATGTGCAAGGGTTATATTTTGGTGGTGGTTTTCCCGAAGTGTTTGCTGAAAAATTGAGCAGTAATGTTTTAATTCGGGATGCTGTCAGAAGTGCGATTGTTTCGGGAATGCCGACTTACGCGGAGTGTGGCGGTTTGATGTACTTGTGTGATTCGATTGTAGACTTCGATGGGAATTCTTGGCAAGGGGTGGGAGTGTTGCAGGCTGCTGCTGTGATGGGAAAGCGTTTGACTTTGGGATACCGAGAAGCTGTAGCGGTGAGGGATAGTTCGGTGTTAACTGCTCTTGATGTGGTTTGGGGACATGAGTTTCATCGATCGCATTTGACGATAGAACCAACTAATCCAGTTTATCACAGTTGGAGGTACGGCAAGCGGGGGGAGGTTGAGGCGGTGGGGGAAGGTTGGGGGGTTTATCAAGTTCATGCTTCTTATTTGCATTTGCATTGGGGGGCGAGGCCTGATATTCCGGCTCGGTTTTTGCAGCGGTGTGCTGAGTTTGATTGTAATGCTATTTTGGGCGAGAAGGCGAATTAGATTTTTTTTAACCACAGAGAGCGCAGAGGGCGCAGAGAGGGGAGATAGAGGAGTATTTGTATTATGCTTTTGATGAGATGTTGGGATTTATGAGTACATTAGTTTCAGTCAAGCAATTGCCGACACAATGGATAACATCGGAGAAATTTCGGAGTTATGGTCAAGTTATCTCTGCGAGTTTTGATGGTAAGTTTTTTGATGATGAGGATGCTCGGTTAAACTTAAGCAATGGTATTCCTAGATTTTATATTATGCGGTTGCATGAGAAAGGTCGCAAGTTTGGTAAAATTACACGACACGTTCAATGCACGCAGTGTTTGGGTTCTCTGGATGGGAAGGATTGGTTGATGGCGGTTGCACCTCCTGGGGATAGCGATAAACCTAGTTTAGAGGATATTGTTGCTTTTCGGATTCCGGGTAATTGTTTTATTAAGTTAAATGTGGGGACTTGGCACGCTGGGCCTTATTTTGATGCGGATTTTGTTGATTTTTATAATCTGGAATTGAGCGATACTAATGTGGTCGATCATTTTAGTTTTGATTTTGTGAAGAATCACAATCTGGAATTTGAGATTGTCTAATTTACTTTATATGATGCAACTAGGAGACACGCTCTGGTTGGGTATGTGATTTCGCGTGAAAAGTTGCGGGCGGAAACTGAACTTGCTAAAATGAGTTTTTATTCTGTTTGACACACAATATTTGAAGCTGTTAAACTATGAATCAAGGTGCTATTCCCGATGAGAGTCCGAGAAATTTGCCAGAGCAACTGCTGCTGCAAGATTCTAAGGCTGGTAATTGTAGATCTATTCAGGGCGGGCCTGACGATATACTAGGGGATGTCTCTAGACTGGTTGCCCTTTATGGAGGCAATCCCGAAGACTGGTACAAAATAACTAGCATTCAGGCTTTTGCAATTAATGGAGCTTCCGTACAAGTACACTGGTTGGAAAATAAGCAAATTTTACAACAAGTTGAATTAAAATTCAAGCGACAATATCCTAAAACAGCACCTAAGAATTTATAGGTAGACAAGTTATGAGAGTTCGCTGTATTGCTAATACTGGAGAACACTTACCGGAAAATTATATCGATCCGGCAAGAGGCTATACTAAAAAGATTGAATTGCCGTTGACTGTTGGCAAGGAATATGTGGTTTATGCTATCAGATCGTGGCAGGGAATAGTTTGGTATTATGTTTGTGATGATAATTACAGCTATTATCCCATACAAACTCCTGCACCTTTGTTTGAAGTAGTTGATAACCGAGTTTCTAAGTATTGGAGGTTTATGCTTAACCCGAATGGGGTGTTGAGGTTCGTGTTTGAACAGTGGTTTAACGATCCTTATTTTTATGATAAGCTGACGGATCAGGAAGAGGCGGAGGTTGAGATTTTTGATAAGGTTAAGGAATTGATGGATGCTGAAGATTTTGATTTGCCTCCGCTGGATGTGGCTGTTGAGAAGTTGCGGGAAACTGTCAGTGTTTGAGTTGGAAAAGTGCAATTATCCCAAATTGTTGATTGACCCCATTGACTCACATACCTTTAAATGGTATCAAATAGGAAGTAGCAGAATTTTGTTTAAAAAATGAACGAAAAACTTGAATCCAATAAGAACTATGAGACAGTCGGTGATGATGATGTTCTGTTATTCGAGGAAGCTACTTTTATGGTGCGCCGATTTAAAGAGCTAGCCGCTAGCAAGTTTAGTAAAATAGCTGAGATTTATGTAGAAAGGGGGGGATATAGCCAGAGGAAAATGATGGATTGGATGAGTGAACTGTGTATTAATGAAGAGACGAAAATTATGGGAGGAGATATAAAATGGAACTCGCCTACAGAAGGAATCGATTGTAAAGTTCTCAAAATAGGTTCCAAGGGTTGAGAAAAAGGAAAGGTTCAAATAGAAGTTAATATAAGCTTCCAGTCTGGGGAAACGCAGACATCTATAAAGTTTTGTCCTGATGAACCACTAGAGCCAAAATCGCCTTTAGATGATATCCGACAATCAGAGGAATACAAAAAACTTAGCAATAACAACTGACAGCCCGATCGCGATTACCAGAGAATAATAGATCGTACTCCCATACTAACAACGAAAAATAAATGATAAATATAGAAGAATACGTCGCTCGCACATCCGAACTGATAAACTTACCCATCAAGCCAGAACATCGGCCCGCTGTTGTGGTAAACTTCGAGAGGATAGCTGCGATCGCCCAACTCGTTACCGAATTCCCCCTGCCCCACGAAATCGAAGCTGCACCAGTGTTTCAACCTTAATTTTTAACCGCAGATGTAGGCAGATGAACACAGATGAAGCCCAATTTTTAGCAGGAGCAGATGCAGTCGCCACAGCATCGGCGGTTAAAAGTGGTAAAATTACAGCGACAGCAGTTGTGAATGCTGCTTTAGAACGAATTGCCGATCGAGATAAAACACTCAATTGCTTTACAGCCATCACCGCAGAAAGTGCGATCGCAGCAGCCGAAAAGATAGATAATGCGATCGCACACCACGAAAACTCCGGCCCCTTAGCAGGCGTTCCCTTCGCGGTCAAAAATTTGTTCGATGTCAGCGGAATTACCACCCTAGCCGGGTCAAAAATCAACGCTGACAACCCTCCGGCGAGCCAAGACGCGGCGGGGGTCGCCCGACTCAGACAAGCCGGTGCTATCCTTGTCGGCACGCTAAACATGGATGAGTACGCCTACGGTTTCGTCACCGAAAACAGCCACTACGGGCCCACTCGCAATCCCCGCGATACGACGCGCATCGCCGGCGGTTCCAGTGGGGGTTCCGCAGCAGCAGTCGCCGCCGGTTTAGTACCCTTCACCCTCGGTTCCGATACTAACGGTTCCATCCGCGTACCCGCTGCTTTGTGCGGTGTGTTTGGGTTTAAGCCGACTTACGGCCGTTTATCAAGGGCCGGTGCTTTTTTGTTTTCCAGTAGTTTGGATTGTGTGGGGCCGTTTGGGCGATCGCTCCGAGATATGGCGCTGCTGTATGATATCCTGCAAGGCACTGACGATCGCGATCCAGTTTGCACTCAGCGCCCGCCAGAACTTTGTTCGCCACAGTTAAATCAAGGTATCGAAGGATTGCGAATTGCCGTTGCTGATGGGTATTTCGCCACTGGGGCCGAACCGGAAGCTATGGCTGCTGTAGAAATCGTTGCCAAGGCCTTGACAAATGTCTTGAAACGTGGTAGTGAGAAAGCAAAAATAACAACAAACCCCCCAAAAATCGGGGGGCTTGCAACTGTCAGCATACCGGAATCCGATCGCGCGAGGGCGGCGGCATTTATAATAACCGCTTGCGAGGGTGGAAACTTGCATTTGGAGAATTTGCGATCGCGCCCTCAAGACTTCGATCCCGCCACGCGCGATCGTTTTTTGGCTGGAACCCTGATTCCTGCGACGTGGTACGTGCAAGCGCAGAGATTTAGACAGTGGTATCGCGATCGAATTCGCGCCATATTCCAACATACAGATATCATTCTCGCACCCGCAACCCCGATCGCCGCCCCTGAAATTGGTGTCGAGAAAATGGTCATCGCCGGACAAGAAATATTAGTGCGTCCCAATCTGGGACTGTTCACCCAACCCTTATCATTTATAGGCTTGCCCGTTCTTTGCGTGCCCGTACAGCGGCCCGGCGCTTTGCCCTTGGGAGTACAAATTATCGGTGCTCCCTACAGCGAAGCGGTGATTCTCCGAGTCGCTGCGGTACTAGAATCGCAAGGCATTATATGTGCCGAATCAATTTAGTGCTAATTCTAGGGTTTGTTGTTGCGGTGGAAGCGTCTCTTAGTCCGTCTGGCAATAGCTTTGCGCTTCTGCTTTTCGAGGGGGGTTTCAAAGTGGCGGTGCTTTCTCATGTCGGGAAAAATTCCCGCTTTGGAAACTTGTCGCTTAAACCGTCGTAGGGCTGACTCAATCCCTTCATTTTCGCCGATTACAACTTGGGTCATTCTTTCTCCTTTGGTTCGTTAGATCAATTTTTATCATATCAAGGTTTCTGGCGGCGCGACCTGTTGGATGTCGGGCGATCGACCAAAACCTCAAAATTATACCAGAAATTTGGTTCGATCGTTCGGACTTCAGTCCTTCTTGCTTGCGGACTGAAGTCCTCACGATAGAACCTGTTCGTTCGATCGTTCGGACTTCAGTCCTTCTTTCTTGCGGACTGAAGTCCTCACGATAGAACCTGTTCGTTCGATCGTTCGGACTTCAGTCCTTCTTTCTTGCGGACTGAAGTCCGAACGATAGAACCTGTTTGATTGCGGGTAGCGGTTACTCTGTTTGGGCGATTAACTGATTTTCCTGCCGCAAATAAGCTTGAATGAACGGTTCTAATTCGCCATTCATCACATCTAGGATGGCGGTGGTTTCCACTCCAGTCCGCAAATCCTTGACCATTTGATAGGGGTGAAACACGTAATTCCGAATTTGCTGGCCCCAAGCCGCCTCTACCATGTCGCCCCGAATCTCGGCAATTTCCGAAGCCCGCTGTTCCTTCGCAATCACCAACAGGCGCGCTTTCAGCAGTGCGAGAGCTTTTTCCTTATTTTGTAACTGACTGCGTTCTTCAGTGCAGCGGACGGCTAAACCGGTAGGAAGG
Organism: Cyanobacteriota bacterium; assembly: GCA_025362325.1. Taxonomy (GTDB): domain Bacteria; phylum Cyanobacteriota; class Cyanobacteriia; order Cyanobacteriales; family Microcoleaceae; genus Microcoleus. Next base: position 6,370 of record JANYGO010000256.1, read on the forward strand.
TGAACGATGCGGACTGCCGTTTCTACCTTGTTAACGTTTTGCCCGCCCTTACCGCCTGCGCGGGAAGTAGTCACTTCCAAATCTTTTTCTGGAATGTCTAGTTTAACGGATCGATCAAGTACCGGCATCACTTCCACGCCCGCAAAACTCGTTTGACGCTTGTCATTAGCGTTAAAAGGCGAAATTCTGACCAAACGGTGAGTACCCTTTTCCGACCTCATGTAGCCGTAAGCGTAGCGCCCGACCATTTCCAAAGACGCAGATTTCACACCTGCTTCCTCTCCTTCGGAAATTTCTGTTAAATGTACTTTGTAACCTTGACGTTCGCCCCAGCGGGTGTACATCCGCAGCAGCATTTCCGCCCAATCTTGAGCATCTGTGCCGCCAGCCCCAGCGTTAATTGTCAAAACGGCGCCGCCTTCGTCGTAGGGCCCGGAGAGTAATTGTTGCAGTTCCCACTGGTCAAGTTCGCGGGTTAACTGAGAAAGACTCGATGAGGCTTCTTGGAACAGCGACTCGTCGGCTTCTAACTCCAGCAGTTCTAAAATAGCTTTAGCATCTTCTAAGCTAGTCTGCCAGCCGCGGTATTGGTCTAAATGAGATTTGAAGTCATTAAGTTCTTGGAGGGTTTCTTGAGCTTGATCTTGGTCGTCCCAAAATGCTGGTTGGGCGCAGATTTGCTCTAAGTCTTGGATTTTGGCTGTAAGTGCGGGGATGTCAAAGATAGTCCTGGGTGGTACCCAGTCGATCGGACAATGTTTCGATATTGTGTTTGATGTCTAGAACTTCCACTGTGAGTTCTCCTGGTTGTGGGTGGCGATCTTAATCTTAGCTTGCTGCTGACTTGTTGTATAAATACTAAGAAAGATTTTTTGACCGCAGATGACGGTAGATGAACGGGGATGAACGGGGATGAAGGCAGATTTGAGCGGGAATTGTCAAGGTAATAAAAAACCGCAGCCGGATGTCGATCGAGCTGCGGCTTTTTTAAGCTAAACTTGCAATGATTAATCGCGGCCGTTGAGAGCAATCATCAGGCGCAGAATAAAGATGAACAAGTTGATGTAGGTCAAGTACATCGACAAAGCGGCGGGCAAATATTGGTCGTCGCGGTAGCTGCGGGGTAAGATGTAAAAATCGACGATCGCAGCGCCAGCAAATATAAACACGCCGATGCCAGAAATGCCAATTTCCAACCAGGTTGGGGTGTAGACACCGAAAAGCGACAGCACAAATTGACCGCCAACGACGACTAACAAAGCAATCACACCTAAACTGATGGTTTTGGTGAGGGCCATGCCGTCTGTTTCCGACAAGTTAGAGCCAATTTGGCGGGCGGCGATGAAGGTAATGCCACATCCGAGGGCTGCAAAACCGATGCCGGCAATGCCGACTCCTTGGTTGTGGAGGGCTACAGACACCAATCCGCTGAGAGTGTAGCCGGAAAGCAGACTGTAGGTTGCCAACAGGGGCAAGGCGGTGTTTTTGTTGCCTTGTTCAGCGGCACCGCGAGCGACGAAGAACAAAATTAATTCTAGGACGATCGCGCCAATAAACGTCGGAAAGAAGATTCCGGGATAGTTGCGGATGACTCCGAGGCCGCCGTAGGTGCCGACAGCAGTTAAGACGAGTCCGCCGCCGACGAAGGGCAGGGCGTTGGCGATGACGTTGGGGCCTACCAGCGCGTGGTTTTTGGCCTCGCGCACGGCTTCGCGGAAATTGCTGGTGTTACTCACGAGGATTTACCTAATTTTGGCTGAGAGTTGCTACCTCTATTTTGACAGGTTTACACTCTGTTGACAAAACCTGAAATAGTTTAAAGATTTGATAAAGAATGGGGGTGAAATCACTTCAAAGCCGAAAGCGATTGTTTATAATCGACGGCGTACAAGTAATTCTGTGCTGTGCTGTCATTGTCTCGGGACGATCATCCTGTTGCAGCGCTGAAGCTGGCAGGGGGCGCTATAATTGAGGTGAAACGCTCGGCGCTACCTGTCGCGAGGGGCTAGCTAAAACTCGATCGAATTAGAGATAGCACAGGTCAATCTATGGGGACTTTGGGATTTAGGATTTGGGATTGATGACTCTATGCTCTAAGCAGGGCAGCAGTTGATTTTAAATTTTAGATTGGCGACTGAGTTGTAACTAAAGACAGCCAACTCAAATAATCAGAAATCAGAAATTTGAAATTTGAAATTTGAAATCGGAAATCTGTTGGGTTAGTTGCTCGCAGTAGCTCAGACAGGGAATGCAAAAAAAAGTAAAGATCGAGAGATTGAGTTCGATCGACAAAAAGCCAAACAGGTAATCTCTAATGCCCACCTTTTTTCCTCGCAGACTATTGCCACCAGCAGCCGGAATTTTCTTGGCTGCCGCCGCCGCTATTTCTGGCGGTCAAGCTGTCCTTGCAGCTAATGTTATTGCCGTTTCTACTATCACTTCATCCCAGGGTTCAGAACATTTGCTGTGGGCTCAGACAGGTCAATCCCCCCAAGGTACAATTTTACCAAGCCCCAGCCCGGGAACGGTAAACCGGGTGGCTCTGCCGGTAAAAATTCCTGAGCCTTCAATGCTGGGGGGGTTGGGTTTAGTTGCGGGTTCGCTGGTGGTGACTCGCCGGAGAGCGAGAGTTAAAAATTAGAGTTTTAAGAAGAAGGAAGAAGGAAGAAGGAAGAAGGAAGAAGGCATGAAAGGCTTCGCTCAAGGTAAAAAGAAGGAAGAAGGGAAGAAGGCCTACACAGCAATCTTTTTAGCAATCCATATTTTAAGTTTAATTACAGCGATTCCCGCTGTTATGAGGTACAGTAGCAGCAATTAGCAAACCAATTTCTTAAATGTTTAGGGTTCATCAACTTGAGGGCAACTGCAATGATTTTATCAATCATTGATGTGGTAGTTGGAGCGAAACTTCGT
>JANYGO010000281.1 GCA_025362325.1 Cyanobacteriota bacterium
TGCGATCGCAAATAGCCGGAGACTTAGGATATTTCCGCCACGGCACAAACTTAATCGATCAGGCGATCGCCTCAATACGCGGCATAGTAGAAATAGAACAAGCCAGGAGCGATCGCGCCAACCAAATCGCACTCCGCAAAAGCGAGGACAAAGAGAAATATCGGGACGATCGACTAGAAAGCACAGTACAGGCGATCGGCGTCGGTTTAGCAGCCGGTGGCATCGCAGCATCAAGCGGCACAGACGAAGTATTCAAGACAGTCCAAAACTATAAAATCCCTCTTTTAATGCAGTTGCATCCCTTTCTATTTTCATTTGCATTGAGTTTTGCGATCGCCCTTTTCGCAGCCGGCATCACTTGGTGGCGCACTAAACCGAAAAACAGTTGATAGTAGACAACAAACTTTTTAAGACTGGGATTTAAACCTATTTATAAAAACAATCCACCTTAAATACCCCCTTAATTCTTCAGTCCGCGCAGGCGGACTTTGTTCGTGTAGACGCGGTTTCAACCGCCGAGTGATATTCCACGAGTTTTTTATAAATTTCAACAAAGAGGATCTTAAATCAAAATAACGTGTCAAAATAGAAATGTGAAATCAATTCTATTCTTTCCTCATGGGCAAACAGCGCGTTCTTTCAGGAGTTCAGCCAACGGGCAATCTTCACCTAGGCAACTATCTCGGTGCCATTCGCAACTGGGTAGAAAATCAAAGCCAGTACGAAAATTACTTTTGCGTAGTAGATTTGCACGCAATTACCGCACCGCACAATCCAGCAACCCTAGCATCCGACACTTATGCGATCGCCGCTCTCTATTTAGCTTGCGGCATCGATTTAGAATATTCTACTATTTTCGTGCAATCCCACGTCTCGGCGCACACAGAACTAGCATGGCTGCTAAACTGCATTACGCCGATTAACTGGCTCGAAGATATGATTCAGTTTAAAGAAAAAGCAGTTAAACAAGGCGAAAATGTCAACGCAGGCTTGCTAAATTATCCCGTATTAATGGCAGCAGACATCTTGCTTTACGATGCCGACAAAGTGCCCGTAGGAGAAGACCAAAAACAGCATTTGGAACTCACCCGCGATCTCGTCATCAGATTAAACCACCAATTCGGCACACCCGAAAAGCCAGTCTTAAAACTTCCCGAACCCTTAATTCGCACTGACGGCGCGAGAGTGATGAGTTTGACTGACGGCACTCACAAAATGTCAAAATCCGACCCTTCCGAACAAAGTCGAATTAACTTGTTAGATTCGCCAGAGACAATTACTAAAAAAATCAAGCGCTGCAAAACAGATGCCGTGCGGGGCTTGACTTTTGACGACTCCGATCGCCCCGAAGCTAGAAATTTGCTGACACTTTATCTCCTGCTTTCCGGCAAATCCAAGGAAGAAGTAGCAGCGGAATGTGAAAACATGGGTTGGGGAGACTTTAAACCCTTGCTGACAGAGACGACAATTAATGCCCTCAAACCAATTCAGGATAAATACAAGGAAATAATGGACGAACCGGGATATTTAGAATCTGTACTGCGTCGCGGCAGAGAACAAGCAGAAACCATTGCCAACCAAACTCTGACTAAGGTTAAAACCGCTTTCGGTTATTCTCTACCTATTTAATCATTGGTAATTGGTAATCGGTAATCGGTAATTGGTAATCGGTAATGGCTTTTCCTTACATCCGTTAAATCCGTTACTTGCATCCGTTGCCGAACTTCCTTCTTACATCCGTTAAATCCGTTACTTGCATCCGTTGCCGAACTTCCTTCTTCCATCCGTTAAATCCGTTACACTCATCCGTTGCCGAACTTCCTTCTTACATAACTATGAACCGTTTTCGTACAGCCTGCACCACCCCCGGAGAATTTATAATTACCGCCGAAGTTGCTCCGCCAAAAGGGGGCGACATGACTCATACAATCGCAATGGCGGAAATTCTCAAAAACAGAGTTCACGCTATTAATATCACAGACGGCAGCCGCGCAGTGCTGCGAATGTGCCCGCTAGCAGTTTCCGCAATTTTATTGCAGCGGGGAATTGAGCCGATTTGTCAAGTTGCTTGTCGCGATCGCAATCAAATAGGCCTGCAAGCCGATCTCATGGGAGCCCACGCTTTAGGCATCCATAATATCTTGGCACTCACCGGCGATCCAGTCAAAGCCGGCGACCATCCAAAAGCCAAAAGTGTCTTCGATTTAGAATCAGTGCGACTGCTGCAAGTCATTCAAAAAATGAACGGCGGTAAAGACTGGAATGACAAAGCTTTAACAGACGGAATTACCGATTTATTTGTCGGTGCCGCTGTCGATCCGCAATGCCCCAGTTGGTCTGGTTTGCAAAGTCGATTTGAGAAAAAAGTAGAAGCGGGAGCCCAGTTTTTTCAGAGCCAATTAATTACAGATTTTGAAGTTTTTGATAAGTTTATGCACCACATTGCTGCTGGCTGCAACAAACCAATTTTAGCAGGAATTTTTTTGTTTAAATCAGCTAAAAATGCTGAATTTATTAAAAAATACGTGCCGGGAGTTCACATCCCGCAAGAGACGATCGATCGTTTGGCAAAATCCCCAGCACCTTTGCAGGAAGGCATAAAAATTGCGGCAGAACAAGTCAAGGTAGCGCGGCAATTGTGCCAAGGAGTACACATGATGGCAGTCAAGCGAGAAGATTTGATTCCTCAAATATTGGATTTGGCGGGAATCGAGCCGCTGAGCTAAAATTTAGTTGTTGCTAGAATTTTGAAATAAACAGGACAGTCATGGTTCAAACTATAGACAATCCCACAGTTTCTCCCACAGCCGAGCAGCATTTCACTTGGCGCGGTTTGAATTGGCAGCAGTTTAAAGCAATTCAATCCAGCTTTGAAAATGTGCCAGGAGTTCGATTATTTTATTGTGATGGAGTTTTAGAAATTGTGGGTACTGGAAGATTACACGAAGAGATTCGGTGTCTGCTTGGCTTGCTAATGGGACAGTATTTTATACAAAGAAGAATTGTATTTTTCCCCAGCGGTGCTTACAGCCAGATTGTTGAGGGTCAAGTCGAGTATCAGGCAGATTTGTCTTATTGTATCGGGAATAAAAAAGATGTTCCCGATCTGTGTATTGAGGTAGTTGTTACTAGCGGTAGTCCGATTAAACTTCAGAAGTATCGGCTGATGGGTGTGCCGGAAGTCTGGTTTTGGGAAGACGGCACGCTAAAGATTTACCATTTGCGAGAACAGGGTTATGAGCAAATTACAAACAGCGAATTGCTGCCTGAGTTAGACTTGTCTTTGCTCAAACGCTGCATTTTGTTTGCTTCGCCTTTGGATGCACTGGAAGAGTTTGGTAGAGGCATTAGTAGCAATGACTAATTCAGATTTAGTCGATCGCGATAATATCAAAATAGTAGAGTCGCAAATTTCAGAAGTTACCGTGTACACCGATCGCGCCCTGATCACCCGTCGCGGTACGGTATCTCTGACGGGAAACGAGCGAGAATTGGCGATCGCCTCTCTCCCCACAACCCTCGAAACAGAGTCAGTCAGGGCCACGGGCGCGGGTACAGTCGCCGTGCGATTGCTGGGAGTGCACACCGAAACCGTGTTTCACAGCGAACCCACGGGCGATCGCACCGCCGAATTAACCCAGCAAATCCAAGAGTTAGTAACCCAAAAAGGCGCAATTGACGAGCAAATCGCCGCCCGAAAAATTCAACTCAACTTTGTCGAGAATTTGAGCGAAAAAAGTGTCGCTTCCTTTGCTAGCAGCATCGCCAAACAGCAGATTGGTTTGAACGAAACCGGGGAATTGATCAATTTTTTAGGCAGTAATTATAAAAAGTACGTAAGTGCGATCGGCCAACACGAAAGACAGCAGCGCGACTTAGACAAGCAAATAGAAGCTTTGTACCAGCAGTTGCGCCAAGTACAAACTCCCCATTCCCAGCAAAGTTTTAACATCATTATTGCGATCGAACCCAGCGGCAGCGGCAATTTTGAACTAGAAGTTTCCTATGTAGTCACGCGAGCCTGTTGGACTCCCCTTTATGACTTGCGAGTCAATACTACCAACAACCAAATCAATCTCAATTACCTAGCCGAAGTCAATCAAAACACAGGCGAAGATTGGACGGGAGTAGCGCTGACTTTATCCACAGCAAAACCCGGAATGGGAACTTTGCCGCCAAAACTCCAACCCTGGTATATCGATAATGTTTACCCAAAATCTGCTCAACCCGCAGAATTTATGAGAACACGAAGCCCACAGACTGCGGAACCAGAGAGGGCATTTGCAATGATGATGGCTCCTAGTGCTGCTGCTCCCGCACCCGAACCCATAGCAGCTCAAACCGCGACAGCAACAGTATCCAGAGAAGGTAGCACCGTCTCATTTCAAGTAGGAGGAAATACCAATATTCCCAGCGACGGCACGCCGCACAAAGTCACTATTTTCAGTGAAAATTATCCCTCTAAACCTGAATATATCGCCATTCCGCGTTTAGTCAGTTTCGCCTATTTACAAGCAATAGTCACCAATCCGATGACAGGTGCAACTCTGCTGCCCGGTAAAGCAAATATCTTTCGCGACAACACTTTTGTCGGTACTTTACAGTTAGAAAATGTTTCCCCTGGCGAAGAATTTAAGCTTAATTTAGGAATAGATGAAGGATTGAAAATTGAGCGGGAATTAGTGGAAAGACAAGTCGAGAAAAAACTTATCGGCAATCAGCGGCGCACGAGCTACGCTTATCGGTTAATTGTGACTAACTTGCAGCAAGTGCCTGTCAAGCTGACACTAAAAGAGCAACTGCCAGTCAGTCGAAAGGAACAAATAAAAGTGCGGTTGACTCAGACTAATCCGAAGATAGTAGCAGGTGAAATGGGACTGCTGGAATGGATAATGTCTCTGCCACCGCAAGCCAAGCAAGAGTTATATTACCAGTTTGTTGTCGAACATCCTCCCGAGTTAACAGTCATCGGTTTAGATATTTAATTAGGATTTATGTTTTTAAGTTGTAGCGCCAGCTACAGCTTCTTCCTCTTTCACCAAACCCTATTTCCATCCTGTGAGAAAGGCAGGATCTCAACCATCTGCGGAAGCGTCAGGGGACTGAAGATGTCAAACTTTCATTATCAAAAGTTTGACGATCTGACCATGAAAAATAACAAACCAGGATTAATTACAACTGGCGAAAAGTCCTGTCTAACGGTATAATTCCCCCTTCTTCGAAAAACACCCCTATTTTTCAAAAATTTGTACTCCAGCGATCGCGCCCCTGTTGTTTAGCATCGTACAAAGCTTTGTCTGCATAGGCTACCAGTGTATCTGGTTGAACTTCCAAGGTGGGTATGAGTGAGGAAATACCCAAACTAACTGTGACGATCTCCTTCACGTCAGACTCTGCATGGGGAATCGCCAGATTGTGAATTTCTTCTTTAATGTTTTGTGCCACCTTAATCCCTCCTTCTAAATCCGTATTCGGGAGGAGTATCACAAATTCTTCGCCACCGTAACGCGCTGCTAAATCCGTGGGACGACGTACTACTTTTTGTAATGTTTGCCCAATTCTAATTAAGCAATCATCGCCAGCCAGATGACCATAGTAGTCGTTGTAGGATTTGAATTTACAGCGGTTCCCGCTGTTATGAGGTACAATTAATAATAATGAAATATCATTATGTAATCAAAGCTAATGAAAGCATATTCACTCGATCTTAGAGAAAAAATAGTGACAGCACATTTAGTAGGCAAAATGTCAATCAGG
>JANYGO010000303.1 GCA_025362325.1 Cyanobacteriota bacterium
CTTGGGTGGAGAGATGTAAAAGCTTGGTCAAAAATTTTGACCGTACACTGGCTCGTTCCAACGCCAAGCTCCTGCTTTGTTTTATTCGGCTGATGCTCAAACGACTAGCGATCGCCTAAAGATCTCAAATGGGTTCTATACTTTTCCACTTGTAAAAAAAATGTTTTTATATATGATAATAAGTAAGGAATAACAGTTACTCGTTCACCTATAGATTAAGCTTTTCATGGATATTCAATTAATTAATATCGGTTTTGGTAACATTGTGTCTGCTAACCGAGTGATTGCCATTGTCAGTCCCGAGTCAGCGCCAATTAAGCGTATAATTACTGATGCGCGGGAACGCGGACAACTGGTTGATGCTACCTACGGCCGCCGCACGAGGGCGGTAATTATTACAGATTCGAGTCACGTCATCCTCTCGGCGATTCAGCCGGAAACGGTGGCTAATCGTTTTGCGATCGGCAAAGACGGTCAAACTCGGGATGATTGAGGTTTGTCGGTTGCAATTTGAGCGCTTACAGTCTAGAGTAAGCGAAAACTCAAATTGTGAGACGTTTCTCTTCTAAAAATGAAATCTGGTAAATTAATTGTTCTGACGGGGCCTAGCGGTGTGGGAAAAGGCACCCTAGTGCGATCGCTCCTCAACCGCCATCCCGAATTAGATCTTTCGGTATCGGTGACAACTCGTAAGCCCCGTGAGGGAGAAGTTGAGGGACAACACTACTATTTTGTCAGCCGCAGCCGTTTTGAGGAAATGGTTGAGGCTGGCGAGTTGGCGGAATGGGCGGAGTTTGCGGGTAATTTTTACGGTACTCCATATTTTGCTCTCCAGCAGCGTACCCGCGAGGGAAAATGGGTATTGCTCGAAATTGAACTCGAAGGGGCGAGGCAAATTAGAGATAAGTTTCCTGAAGCTTTGCGACTTTTTATTTTACCTCCTTCTTGGGAAGAATTGGAGCGCAGGCTGCGGAGTCGGGGTCAAGATTCCGAAAGTGCGATCGCCCGTCGGTTGCTGCGGGCTCAAGAGGAAATTGAAGCAGCGCGCGAATTTGATTTTCAAGTTATCAACGATGATTTGGAAGTTGCTTTGAAAGGACTAGAATCGGTATTGTTTGTTAGTGGCGGAAAATGAGGTGCTGACAATTTGATATTACCAACTACCAACTACCCATTTCTCAGTCCGGGCTAAAACCTCGGTACTTTTTTTAATAGCAACACAAACTTTTAAATTCAATTCCAAAGTTTCGGATGCAGGCGAATATTTCCTCAGCGGCTCTATTTCGCGAGCAGAACAGCCTAACATTTCCATATAAGCTAGCGTCCAGCCAATTGCTGTAATGTCGCTTATATCGCCTGATCCGGCGCACAGGTGACAACCCGATTCGCCCTCCGGGCCGCACTCAGGGCAAACCCAATTGCTGAGTTGTAAATTTAGTTGATTTGTGCGGGAGGCTGAGGCAATTGTTAAGGCTTTAATGTGGTTTTGAACTACTTGTTTAAAACTTTGGTTGTGGTTGCTGCGGTGGTAGGAATTGTTGGGCTGCCCGTTAGCAATTCCTGGCTGTTGGGGCGAAGCATGAGATGCTGTTTTGTTCTCAATTTTGACTCCAGATTCGCCCAGATTCGCCGTTAGCTGAATACCGTAGTCTTTGGGTTCCGTAGTCTGAGAGTGGTTGAGTGCGCTGTTAGAATCGGGATCTGAAGTTGTAAAGGATGATTCTATGTTATCAGCAAAATCTTGCATCGAGAGGTGATGTTCGATCGCCAAAGACCAAGTTCTTTTGTGTCGGAGATCGCCATATTTTCTGGCTTCAACATCGGTAATGCCGATCGCCGCTGCTTCTTGGCGCAGCATATTCATCGAAGTCATGACATCTGATATCATTAGTTTGTTTGCAGTTAATATGCGATCGCCAGATCGACCTACAAATAAATTACCTTAAACATAGTAACCTAGGTTTCTGGAATTAGAACTATCAATGAATGCAATTTTTCCCGATACAACGTTGTCGGTGGGCGGACTAACATCATACCTGCAAGAGTTGCTGGAGGGGGATCGCAACCTGCGATCGGTTTGGCTGATCGGGGAGGTGTCGAACGTTTCGCAGCACGCCAGCGGCTGCTTTTTCACTCTGTGCGACACCGACAAAAGCGCTGCAATTCGCTGCGTGGTGTGGAATTCTCAGCGGCAGAAATTATTGAAGTTGCCCGTAAAAGGGGAACAATTGCTGGTTTTGGGAAGCATCCGGGTGTACAAAAATCGCGGCGAGTACCAGTTGACTGTGGTGCAATCGCTACCGGGTGGGGAAGGATTGGAGGCTTTGCGGTTGCAGCAATTGCGATCGCGCTTGGAAGCCGAGGGTTTCTTCGATCCCGCCAGAAAGCGCCCGATTCCCGCACACCCGCAAATTGTGGCGGTGGTGACATCGGATAGCGCTGCTGCGTGGGGGGACATTCAGCGCACTCTAGCGCAGAGATATCCGGGTTTGCGGGTGTTGCTGTCGCCGACTTTGGTGCAGGGAGATTTGGCTCCGGCTGCCATTGCTAGGGCGATCGCCCTGGTAGAATTGGACGGTAGGGCTGATGTGATAATTTTAGGGCGCGGCGGCGGTTCTGCGGAAGATTTGGCTTGTTTTAATGATGAAAGAGTCGTCAGGGCGATCGCCAATTGTGCAATTCCAATTATTACAGGAATCGGACACGAAAGAGACGAATCTCTCGCCGATTTAGTAGCAGATCAACGAGCCCACACTCCGACAGCGGCAGCGGCCCAAGCCGTACCAATTTTAGCAGAAATTTACTCAGAACACCAGCAAAGAATGCTAAATTTAGCAAGTGTTGTAAAAGCCAGATTTCAGACAGAATCAGAGCATTTGCAACAGTTACAAAACCGACTAAAACGGTTGCCTGCGACATCGCGAACTTTGCGGCAAGCAACTGGTAAACTGGAAATATTGCAAGAAAAATTAGCCGCCCTAAATCCGGCGGCGGTTTTGGAAAGGGGTTATGCGGCGGTAATGCAAGCTGACGGTAGGATTGTCCGCCAAACTGACGGTTTAGAATTGGGTGAGGAGTTGACTGTGAGGTTGAGTCGGGGTGTGCTGAAGGTTAAGATTGTGGAAGTTTTGGATGCAGAATAAATGCTATGGTTAAGTCGAAGTTGCGCCCGTCTGACTGGAATTATGAGGAAACGGTCGATCGCATTGAGGCGATTATCGATCGGGTGGAGTCGGGTGAGTTGCCTCTAGAGGAGGTTTTTGAGCAGTTTGCGGTGGCTGTCGAGTGTTTGCAGGAGTGCGAAGGTTTTCTGGCGCGGGGGAAGGATCAGATGGATCTGGCGATCGGGCTTTTAGCCCAGACACCCGATTTTTAACCGCAGATTATTGATATTATTTAACCCAAAAAATTCCCCAAAAAACATCCCGCAATACTGTAGGGGCGGGTTCACCAACCATCTACAAAACAGACCAAAAATCTGATAAACCCGCCCCCACCCCACCATTATTCATAGGAACATCTTGCCCAATAAATCAATCGTACATTTTTATTGTCTGTTGGGTGGGGGCGGGTTTACAAAATCATTCATCTTTGCCATGAATTGTTGGTGAACCCGCCCATACAGATTGGGGTTATTATAATAACAAATTCATCGGTAATACATTTTCACTATCTAATTTAACATGAACTTTCTTCGGATAGTAAAACTTTTGTGATGGGTGCATTTCATCCATTTCCCACTTAAACGGATTATTTATAATATATTCGTGAATTTTCGATAAAGTCGTTTCATTGCGAATAATATGTTCATAATAACCCCTTTGCCATACAGGTATTTTTGAAACAGAACGTAGTTGATTGATACGACGGGCGGAAAATGTTTTTAAACCCCTCACAATTTCCGATAAACCATGACGTTCATTCCGTTCTTTTATGATAAAAATCCCATGAATATGATTTGGCATAATCACAAAAGAATCTAATTCAATATGAGGATACACCCTTGTGAGATTCAACCAATTAAAGTTAACGACTTCACCGTAGCGAGTTAATAAGATATTCCCCTCTTGAATCTCACCTAATAAAGATTCACGTTGCCAAATACAGTCACAAAATATGCACCTGGTTGGGTATAGTCATATCCTGGTAGACGAATAGAACGGCGATGATGAATATTAGGATTGTATTTCATGATTCTTGTAAACAATACAACATTATAATTATATGGCTTGTAGGGGCGGGTTCACCAACCATCTACAAAACAGACCAACAATCTCATAAACCCGCCCCCACCCCACCATTATTCATAGGAACATCTTACCCATAAATTCATCGTACATTTTAATTATCTGTTGGGTGGGGCGGGTTTACCAAATTATTGATTTTTGCCATAAATTACAGCACTTCCAGATGTTATGAGGTACAGTAGCAGCAATTAGTAAACCAGTTTTTGAGATGTTTCGGATTCATTAAATCCAAAGCCACAGCAATTATGGTGTCAACCATTTTAGTGGTGGTTGGTGAAAACTGTCGC
>JANYGO010000306.1 GCA_025362325.1 Cyanobacteriota bacterium
AGCATAAGCTTGGTAAACTTCTAAAGAGGTAAACTCGGGATTGTGAGTGCTATCAATACCTTCATTTCTAAAGGCTTTTCCTAGTTCAAATACTCGCTCAAAACCGCCGCAAATTGCTCTTTTTAAGAACAGTTCCGGTGCCACTCGCAAATACAAATCCATCTCCAAAGCATTGTGATGCGTGATAAATGGCTTAGCAGCAGCACCGCCGTAAATTGCTTGCAATGTCGGTGTTTCTATTTCGTAAAAGTTGGCTTTCCAAAGATAGGAACGGATGCTTTGGACGATGCGGCTGCGTAGCATGAAACGGTTGAGGGCTTCTTGGTTGCTTGCTAAGTCCATTTCGCGGTGGCGGCGGCAAACTTCGGGGTCGTTGATGCCGTAATAAGCATCGGGAAATTGGATCGTAGCTTTTGATAAAAGCGTGAATTCCCGGACTAAAATAGAAAGTTCTCCCCTGGGGGTGCGGCAGCCGATACCTTCTACGCCAACAAAATCGCCGACATCAAGCAATTTTTTGATTTGTTCAAAGCTCAAACCGACTTCGCCGGTGACGATGGCTTTTTCGATTTTGAGTTGAATTTTGTCTGTAGCGTCTTTTAAATCGATGAAACCAATTTTGCCGCTGTCTCGCTTGGAAATAATCCGGCCGGCTAATCGCAGGGGAATTTCTTCGGGGTCGCTTTGTCCGTTTTCGAGTTCTTTTCCTGGCTGACTAAATATTTCGCGAACTTGTTGGGCTGTGTGCGATCGCGCGTAGGATTGACTGGGATACGGTTCTATGCCTTGCGATCGCAGTTCGTCTACTTTTTGACTGCGGACTTCGGCTTCACTCAGAGTCATTAGTTATTGCCTAATTAAAATTACCAATATCTTAGATCTTGCACTGCATTGTCACATTCACAGGCTTTCTGGTCTGTTCCACAACTCAATTCTTTTGTGGGTAGGCCGAGGGCGGACGCCCGAAAACTCGATCGCAACAGGTGCAAGATGTCAGAAACACCAAACTCTATCATAACTGAGCTGCCTGACGGGGCCAATTTGCTAAATAATTCAGATAGACGCTGCTTTTTGTACCCTGGCTGCTGAAATATTTGCGATCGCAAATTGTTATTGACAGCACAAAGCGGGCGAAACATTAAAAAATTAAGTTGTCTGTCGGTCGCAACAGGTGAGATGATATGTAGTGCAGTCTGACGGCAGTTCCACAAAAACTGAATACCAGAGACGCGAGCGATCGAACTCGACTCATCGCACCTCTGCCAGAATTGACCACACAAATCGTGTCCGGTCGATTGATCGTACTATTTGGGTTGGGGCGTTTACTAAAACTCTGGTTTTTATTAGGGATTATTGGTGAACTCGCCCCTACAACAATCACGGTCAATTGACCGGATATGATATCACACACTCTCTCTCCTACATATAAAAACCAGAATTATGGCTGTTGCAACCCAATCACTCGACGAACTCTGCATTAACTCTATCCGCTTTCTCGCCATCGATGCGGTAGAAAAAGCAAAATCAGGACACCCAGGACTGCCGATGGGCGCTGCGCCTATGGCCTTCGTACTGTGGGATCGCTTCATGCGGTTCAACCCTAAAAACCCTAAGTGGTTCAATCGCGATCGCTTCGTACTCTCCGCCGGCCACGGTTGTATGCTGCAGTACGCCCTCATGTACCTCGCCGGCTACGATAGCGTCAGCCTCGACGACATCAAGCAATTTCGTCAGTGGGAATCCAACACCCCCGGACACCCGGAAAACTTCGTCACCGAAGGCGTAGAAGTCACCACCGGCCCCCTGGGACAAGGCATTGCTAACGCCGTCGGTTTGGCAATGGCAGAAGCTCACCTCGCTGCCAAGTTTAACAAGCCCGATAGCACCATTGTTGACCACTACACCTATGTCATCATGGGTGACGGCTGCCATATGGAAGGTATTTCTGGCGAAGCTTCTTCTTTGGCCGGACACCTCGGACTTGGCAAATTAATCGCCCTCTACGATGACAATCACATTTCCATTGAAGGCGACACTAACTTGGCCTTTACTGAAGATGTCGGCAAGCGTTTTGAAGCCTACAACTGGCACGTTATTACAGTAGACAATACCAAGCTCGACGAAGATACTAACGCAGAATCAGTTCACAAAGCTATTGAAGAAGCCAAAAAAGTCACGGACAAACCGACTCTGATTAAAGTCCGCACAGTCATCGGTTACGGTTCTCCCAACAAGCGCAATTCTTACAGTTCTCACGGTGCTGCTTTGGGTACCGATGAAGTGAAAGCAACTCGCGATTTCTTGAAGTGGGAATACGCACCGTTTGAAATTCCTAATGATGCTTTGACTCACTTCCGCAAAGCAGTCGATCGCGGTGCTGCATCCGAACAAGAATGGAATAAAACTTTTGCAGATTATAAAGCAAAATATCCCGCCGAAGCAGCAGAATACGAACGCATGGTTGCTGGCACACTTCCCGAAGGTTGGGATAAAGTTCTCCCGACTTACAAGGTAGAAGATAAGGCTGATTCGACTCGGAATCATTCTGGCAAATGTTTGAATGCTTTGGCTGCTGTGCTACCTGAATTAATCGGTGGTTCGGCTGACTTGGCATCTTCTAACATGACTCTGCTCAAGGGTGAAAAAGACTTCCAAAAAGGTCAATACGAAGGACGCAACCTGCGCTTTGGCGTGCGGGAACACGCTATGGGCGCGATC
>JANYGO010000308.1 GCA_025362325.1 Cyanobacteriota bacterium
GAAAACCTCGTCACCCTCAACGCCCAACGCGCCGAAGAAGAACGCAACGGACACATTCGCTGGCTGCGTCCCGACTACCAAAATCCGGGCGAAACCTACGTGCAACCAACTCTTGAAGGTATCATACCCGAAACCGAAAGCGCCGTCATTCCCACGGAACAACAACCCTTTCCCAAAACCCTGAAAGAGCAACTTTCCGCCATCCGCGACTTATTTCGCACCCAAAGCGGCGAATGGACAGCAGCCCAAGTCACCGCCCATTTCAAAGGCGCCAACCGCAAACAAAAAGTGATTTTGGAGTGTCTAGAAAGCCTGGAAGATTTGGGGATTTTGCTCAGTCATAATGAAAATGGGATGATATTCTGGCATCTCGCAGAAGTTGGAAATATCACATAAGCTTGGCTTGGCAATTGTTATGTCCAATCTTCCAAAACCAGTCCTGTGACTTGTGCAAAATCTTGTCGATTTCGCGTCACTAAAATTGAGTTATTAACCAAAGCAATGGACGCAATCCGCAAATCTTGTCTCCCAATTCGTATTCCCTGACGGCGCAGCGCCAAATATTGCTCGTAAGCTGACTCGGTAAAATCCAGAACGAGAAAATCGTTGAGAAATTTAACAGCCGATCTCAAACCCACATAAGCCCAAGTTAAGCGTTGATTCGGTCCGGGTTGCGAAGCTTGTCGAATTGCATTGAACCAGCCCTGAATTAATTCCTCAACATTGATGACAGTAATAGCAACATCGCTGGTATGGATAGTTTCAAAACGTTGCAATATGAGTGGATTAGAGTGTTGCAGCAGTGTGATATGGTCGGTATCGAGAATATATTGAGTCATAGGGCTTCAGACTCAGGAAAATCGCTCTCGGCATTTCGATCGTGGCGATATACTTCAACATATTTCGTGACTTCATTTAACAACGGATTGCATCTCAAAAGAGGTGAAACATTCAACATCGGACGCGCCTCATACCAAGCAATCCGATCGTCAATTTCTGGCTGATTGTCCAGATAAAAGCTAATAGCATCAAACACTTGAGCAGCCGTTACAAGTTGCAGTAACTTCTGTGGGATTTCTTCAGGCTTGATTCCCGATTTCCAAAACACCACAATATCCCGTACAGTAACTTGAGTGTCTGCAATAATCGGTTCCCCCTGCAAAACCTCTGGATTGCGGGTGACATAGCGAGAAATACTTGTAAACGATAGCGAACTGGTCATAACGACCTCATAAGACAATGTAAACCAGCCTTCATCTTAGCGTAGTGGACAGAAGATGCTACCAACAGTTGTTACAAAATAGTTGAAATTTAAGAGAACCAGAACCATGAGCGAAAATACTATTACCCAAGCGAGCGATAATATCTTTCTCGATCTGGGATTTTCAGCAGAAGAAGCTGATAACTTACTAATTAGATCGCAACTTATGCTCGCCCTGCTTCATCAGATTAAACATCACCGTTGGACGATCGACCAAACTGCTCAACATCTCAAACAGTCAAACGACCAAATCCAAGCTCTAACTCAAGGTAAAATTGGGCAATTCTCGGTTGATACTCTGATCGTCATGCTCGATCGAGTAGGCATGACTGTCAAAATCGAAATTTGTCCCAAGGTAGCTTAGAGCGAGATTAGAGCGATCGGTAAGTTTTGCTTGGCAATTGTTATCATAATTTTATCCAGCAAGAGGCGATCTAATGCTAGAAACCACAATCCTAGAAACCCTGGTCAAATTGCCAGATTCCCTGAAACAGGAAGTGCTGCACTATGTAGAATTCTTAGCGGCAAAATATGCAAATAACGAAGTTGCCGTAAATCCTCCTCAAAAGAAACGTCAAGCCGGGATGATGAAAGGCACGTTTGTCTTACCCCTTGCGGATGATTTTGATGCACCATTAGAGGATTTCCAGGAGTATATGGAATGAGTGCATTGCTCCTCGATACCCATGCCTTTATTTGGTTTTCAGAAAATGCTCCTAACCTATCAGTTGCATTGAAAGATCGGATTGAATCTGCCGATTTCGTCTATGTGAGTATTGCCAGTCTTTGGGAAATCGCGATAAAAATCAGCATTGGTAAGCTGACGCTGCAATCAGACTATGCAGACATCGAAGCTCAGTTACCTGCTGCTGGCATCTTGTTACTGCCAATTTCATTTGCGGATACTGTACGGGTTCGTAACCTACCATTCCATCATCGCGATCCATTCGATCGCATTTTAATTGCCCAATCCATTAATCATTCTTTAGTTTTAGTCAGCCGTGATGAAATGTTTGATGCTTATGCTGTTCAAAGACTATGGACATAAACTAGACTATTCTCGCCAATGGCATTGACCCAATCGATTGTAAAAGAGTAAAATAAATTATAGAGTTACGCCCAAAAACTTTCCATGCCTCCCGAAGAACTCCTCCTACAATACTGGCGCGAACTAGCCCCCGCCGATCGCGCAAAAGTAATTCAGTTTACCCAAGCTCTAGCGCTCAAATCTTCACCTGAATTTACCCCCAAAACACAACTCGGTCAAACCCTGTGGAAACTTCGCCAACGGGCGATCGCCAACGGTATGAAACTTCTCAATGAAGTGGAGTTAGAGCAAGAAATTGCCGATCGTCGAGGTGGCTGCGGTGTCTAGTAAACTAACTTATCTGGATTCAGGTGTTCTAATTAGTGCATTTCGGGGCGAACCTTCCATCAGCATTCGTGCCGCTCAAATTTTAGACGATGACACCCGACAATTTGCCACCAGTGCGCTAGTTCAACTAGAAACTCTGCCCAAAGCACTTTATAACAGACGACTCGAAGAAGCAGAATTCTACGAAGCCTTCTTTAGTTCAGTAACGGTTTGGCCAACCGATTTATAAAACATTTTTCAAAATGGCGATCGCATTGCGCGTACTTATGGATTAGCCGCAATGGATGCGCTGCACATGGCGGCTGCACTCTCCGTCTATGCGGAAGAATTTATTACCACTTGAAAAACTCACGAAGCCCATGCACCGAGTCACAGAGCTGGTAGTCATCTCGATTGCGATCGAGTAATCCCGAATGATTCATATCTCCGATCTCTTCCTCTGTGTTCTCTGCGTACTCTGTGGTTAAATAATTCCGCTCCAAATCAGAATTGATATTACCCCTTAACCACCACCCACTGAGTAATCGGTGCCAGCGGTTTCCAACCCACAAAAGATCCGATCGCCCCCGTGCGCTGAATCCCAATTCTAATCAATTCGCCGCCGTGCAAAGAATGCCATTGCAGCACCGTAAGTTCGCTTTCAACAGTCACCGCATTTACCACCAAACGGCCGCCTTCACCTAAAGCATTCCAACAAGTTTCTAACAAAGCCTCAGCAGTGACACCGCCGCCGATGAAAATAGCATCCGGTGGCGGCAAATTTGCCAAAGCTTTCGGTGCGTCTCCCGCCACAATTTTTAGTTCGGGAACACCAAAATTAGAGGCATTTTCGGCAATATATTCCAGTCTAGTTGGATGGCGTTCGATCGCGATCGCCCGACAACTCCGATGACTCCGCATCCACTCAATCGCGATCGAGCCGCAGCCAGCGCCCACATCCCACAGCAACTCCCCCGGAATCGGCGCTAATGAAGACAGCGTAACGGCTCGAACCTCCCGTTTAGTCAACTGTCCATCGTGGCGATACGCAGCATCCGGTAAAGCCGAAGTGCGCGGAAGCAGCAGAGTTTCGCGATCGGCTGCAACTGCAATGGCGATCGCGTTCAAATCCGCCAAATCCGCCACATTCCAAGCTGCTGCAACCCCCTCGACCCGCCGTTCCGCCTCCGACCCCATCCGCTCGAACACAGTCATCAAACTGCTACCAAACCCCCGCTGTGTCAACAATTTGGCAACCTTTGCGGGTGTATGTCGATCGGCACTCAACACCAGCAAGCGTGCACCGGGATAGAAAGCAAGGGCGATCGATGAAACAGGGCGATTTGTTAAACTAAAAGTCTCAACATCCGCCAGCGCCCAACCCAAACGCGCGCAAGCCAGACTAAAAGCCGATGCTGCGGGAATCACAGTCATTTCCGAAATGGGAATCCGGCGCGACAGGGTGACACCGATTCCGTGACACATCGGATCACCGCTTGCGAGCACGCAGACAGATTCTCCGCGCCTGCGGATGATGTCGTCAATGGTTGTTTGCAGGGGTGAAGCCCAAACTAATTTTTCGCGGGTGTCGTCGGTTGGTAGCATTGCGAGGTGGCGCGCGCCCCCGACAACGATTTTAGATCGATCGAGTAACGATCGGGCGATCGGGCTTAATCCCGAAAGTCCATCTTCGCCAATTCCCACCACCGAAAGCCATTTGTGCATTGAATCCTTACCGCTAATCTCGTTGACTGTTGCCTCGGAATTATCAAACTCGATAGTCATCACTGATTAGTTATTAGTTATTAGTTATTAGTTATTAGTCGTTTAGATTTGTAGTAAACACTTCATTCCTCAAAATTTGATGATAACTGAAGTCCTTACTACAAAAGTTATAAGGGTTATTTTACCGGACTAGATATCAGAATAAAGGCTATAAAATTATTTTTCCCCAAACAAAAAGCGCCCCTATTTCTAGGAGCGCTTTTTGTCAATCGAGGACTAAAACTTAGCCATTGATGGAAGGAGCAACCAAAGCAACGGGAGTTGTTTCACCAGCAGCCAAGTCGAGAGGGAAGTTGTGAGCGTTGCGCTCGTGCATTACTTCCATACCCAAGTTAGCGCGGTTGATGACATCAGC
>JANYGO010000326.1 GCA_025362325.1 Cyanobacteriota bacterium
TGGCGAATGCCTACCTCTACAGAATCAGAGGGGAAAAAGCCGAGAATCTCGAATTGGCGATCGCAGCTTTTGAGGCATCCTTGGAAGTTTACACCCGCGAATCATTTCCCTTTGAATGGGCAAGGAGTCAAAATAATTTGGCGAATGCCTACCTCTACAGAATCAGAGGGGAAAAAGCCGAGAATCTCGAATTGGCGATCGCAGCTTTTGAGGCATCCTTGGAAATTCGCACTCGCGCCGCATTTCCTATAGATAATGCTATCACCTTATATAATCTCGGAGTTACCTACCAGAATAATTCCTAACTCCCAGAAGCCTACAATACCTTTAACTCTGCCATCGAGACAGTCGAATCAATGCGGAGTGAAATCATTATCGGTGGCGAAGCAGACAGACAGAAATTAGCTGAAGAATGGAATGAACTTTATCAGTCAATGGTAGAAGTTTGCCTAGCAATGGAAAACTCCACTGCCGCCCTGGAATACATCGAACGCAGCAAAACCCGAAACCTCGTAGAATTGTTTCACAAAGCCCGCAGCCTCCCCAACCAAGTACAGCGGATTAGTTTTGCAGAAATTCGCAGCCTGCTAGCTGAAAATGAAGCAATTTTGGAATGGTACATTACCTACAACGGGTTTAAAGTTTTCATTATTACCCGCGACTCTCCTCAGCCGGATGTCTGGCAATCTTCCTCTCAAGACTTGCAAGCATTAGAAGAGTTACAACAGGAATATCTCGACGACATCAAAGACGAGGAAAAATACGACAACTGGAAAAACCAACTAAACAGCCGCCTGGAAAAATTAGCCGCGATTCTACACATCGACGAAATAATCTCTCGCCTCCCCGAAAACTGCCAAAAATTAATCTTAGTTCCCTTCCGATACTTGCACCTATTCCCCCTACACGCCCTCACCAGCAGCCGACAAACAGACAAAACCGTAGAAACTGGATGTCTTCTCGAACTTTTCCCAGGCGGCGTGAGATACACACCCAGTTGCCAACTATTGCAATTATCTCAGCGGGAAAATCTGACTGTGGAAGACTCATCACCCAGCAAATTTTTTGCCATCCAAAACCCCACAGAAGACTTAGACTTCACCGACATCGAAGTCGAAGCCATTGCCAAATCCTTCAATCCCGCCGAAGTATTGAGTCGGCAAAACGCCAGCAAAACAGGATTGCAACAACAAATTGCCCTGTTGCAAAATGCCGATATCGCCCACTTTTCCTGTCACGGCTTTTTTGACTTTCTCAATCCCGAAAAATCCGCATTAATCCTCGCCGGCGCGAAAGTAACCCCCCTTAATCCCCCCTTGCTAAGGGGGGAGACAAGAGAGGATTTCCCCTTGGTAAGTGAAGAGACAGAAGGTAATCAAACTCCCCCCCTTAGCAAGGGGGGGCTGGGGGGGGTTCCCTCCGAGAACAAAAGTTACATTCGTTCCCGCCGAGGCGAAACCTTCGACATCGCAGAATGCCTAACTCTGACAGAAATCTTTGATTTGCAGTTAACTAAGTGCCGTTTAGTAGCCCTTTCTGCCTGCGAAACAGCGTTAACCGATGCTACGGATACAACAGATGAGTATATCGGATTGACTAGCGGTTTTTTCTATGCCGGGGCGACGAGTGTACTCAGCACTTTGTGGGCTGTCAATGACGTATCTACCGCCATTTTAATGATAAAATTTTATGAGCTTTTTCGTTCAGAGAATCAGCCCGCTGTGTCTGTGGCTTTGCGCGAGTCTCAGTTGTGGCTGCGGGATGTAAGCGTCGGAGATTTGCTAAAATGGGTAGCAGCCTCGGAGTTGCTGAGTAGCACACACAAGGAGAAAATTCAAAACAGATACAAGCGCGGTTTCAAACAGGATTATCAACCTTACCAATCCCCGATGTACTGGGCGCCTTTCTGCGCGGTTGGACAATAAGTTTTATCGTGTGGTGAGGGATCGAAAATAATACAAAATTTAGGTTAAACAGATATAATTGTTGTAGGGGCGGGTTCGCCAAGGTATCCAGAAAAAAACGATAAATATCATAAACCCGCCCCGGCATCATCGTGGGGTGGGGGCGGGTTTACGAGTCTGTTTGTCCTAGTTAAAATGGTTGGTGAACCCGCCCCTACAGCTTATCGAAAATGATCCAAAATATCTGGTTAAATAGAGATAATTGTTGTAGGGGCGGGTTCGCCAAGGTATCCAGAAAAAAACGATAAATATCATAAACCCGCCCCGGCATCATCGTGGGGCGGGGGCGGGTTTACGAGTCTGTTTGTCCTAGTTAAAATGGTTGGTGAACCCGCCCCTACAGGCCGATCGCAAACGGTGCAAAATTTACGTTAAACAGATATAATTGTTGTAGGGGCGGGTTCGCCAAGGTATGTCGGAAAAAACGATAAATCTCATAAACCCGCCCCGGCTAAATTTAATGAAAGGAGAAATCAACCATGACAGACGACGAAAAGTTTATTTCAGGTTTCCTGCAAGTCTTTGAAACCAAACCCGAAGTATTTGAACAAGCCGGGGCGGCTGACGCTTTAGAAAATCTCAGCAACACGATATCCCAGATGGCGGATTCATCCAACAAGGAAGTAGCCGATGCCATTGGTAACTGGTGTGAAGACTATCCTCAAATATCAGATGAGATCAATTTAATTGATAAAGCAGATGGAAAAGATAGAAAAATCCAACCCCAACCCACCAAAACAGAAGGACAAAATGAAAGATTATCAAACCGCTACCCAGAATTACCCGAAAATACAAAAAAACGCCTTCCCAAATCCTAGCCACTGCGCCAATAACATGAGCGATAAAATTTCTTCGCCCAATGTTTATTTATACGCTTTCCAACTGCAAAAAGACAGTAAGGGCAGCAATAATCCTCTGTGGAAACACTGCGACAACATCCTCGCCAATTTCACCGATGAAACGGTAACGCCCAATCTAGTTTTCCCCCAAAAGTCTCACAGCCACCGCAACGATTTGCTGCCCAATGTCCTCCTGGGATTCAACGAAAATCAGCCCATAGAAGGTTTTGTTCAACCGCTACAAATTCAAGATAGCTATGCTTTCTGCCTAAACATTGGTTGCCCGGAAGACGGCACGGCTGACAAGGAAAATGTCGATTTAATCCAGAAATTTAACCCAAATCAAGCCTGACTCATCGATGGCGATGACAATTTTTTAGGTCAAACTCTCCTCATCACCGCATGGCTTCCTGAAAACTCATCGGATAATTTAGATTCCCTCAAACCCCTCGCCGATCAATGTCGCGATGCTTTATTTCAAGGCAACTCATTACCTACATTCTACCGTTCGGGTAAATTATTCGGCAGTCCAATTTTTGAATATGGTTCAATTACCGATATAGCAAATTACCGCCACTTGCTTGTCTGGCTGCTTGCTGAAAAAAAAGCTGACAAGGATTTGGATACTTGCCAGGAAGAAATATTTGACCTACTATTTTACCGCAACAAAATCATCAAAAGTTTTCAAGATAGTCGCAAAGTTTACGACGAACTCGATCGCGAATACGGCGAAATAGAGCAAGATACACAGTACGTACAGCAGCAACTCGCCGAGGGTGCAACTTCCTTACAACCCGCACAATTGTAGAGTTTTAAGGAACAGCTAAAACTTCTCCTCCGCAAAGCTTTGTCATATACTCATCTGCTGCGGAAACTCGAAGCTTATGACAATACAATTGCGATAAATATTTACAATTACAGTGACATTTTGCATAAAATATGTGATATACTAGGAAACGACGAGGAAGAACTATCTATATTAAATAACTTCAGTAGAAAAACTACTCCTTATTTCCGATCGCAAATTGCAGGAGATTTAGGATACTTCCGCCACGGGACAGACTTAATCGAACAGGCGATCGCCTCCATCCGCGGCATAGTAGAAATAGAACAAGCCAGGAACGATCGCACAAACCAAATCGCACTCCGCAACAGCGAGGAAAAAGAGAAAGATCGGGACGATCGCCTAGAAAGCACCGTACAGGCGATCGGCGTAGGTTTAGCAGCAGGCGGCATCGCAGCATCCAGCGGTACAGACAAACTCTTCGAGACAGTCCAAAACCATCACATCCCAGTTGTAATGCACCTGCATCCCTTTGCATTCTCATTTTTATTGAGTTGCGCGATCGCCCTTTTCGCAGCTGGCATCACCTGGTGGCGCACCAAACCGAAAAAGAACGACCAAAATCAAACAGGTTCGTAGTGAGGACTTTAGTCCGCATCAAAATCCGAGGACTAAAGTCCTCACTACAAACCCAATTACCAAGGACTTCCAATCATCACAAAAGCCGACCAATAATAAGGATGCGACAACTTCAAATCAGCAAACCCCTGCAAAGATTGCGGCAACTGTACCCCTTCACCCCGACTCGAACCCCGCAACTTCCCGCCCTCCAAACGCACATCACCCCGCAACATCGCAATTTGTGCTTCTCGCAGCGCCGCCGCCTTAATTGGCGCAGTCTTCAAATGCTGATAAAACTCATTCATCAATCCCAAAGTACCCTCATCCGAAACATACCACAAACTCCCCAAAGCCGTTTGCACCCCCGCTTGCAGCGCCAACCCCCCAAAACCCAACTCCGCCTGTGCATCACCCACCGCAGTCCGACAAGCACTTAAAACTAACAAATTCACCTGCGGATTATTCAATCTCAAATCCTGCAACTCATTCAGTCTTAGCCGACTATCCCACAACTGAATAAAAGAATTACTCGGCGCCCCCGGACGAAATTCGCCGTGAGTAGCTAAGTGAATAATCCCAAAAGGCCGGCTTTGATGCTGTCGTTTCAAATTCTCCAAAGTGAAACCCTCATTCAGAAAACTAACTCCCGGCCACTCTCGCGAAATAGCTGCTATTTCCGCCGGAACCGCAGGTAAAGGATTCAACTGTGAAAATTCCGACGCGCCCATTGCTAGAACTTGAGATTTTCTGATATCCACGTAGCGACTATCTGTTAAATTAATGCTGGGCATCAGGCTGAGACTGTACTTTTCCACCAAAAATTGCTGTCCGTCGTGCAAAGCAGCAAAGGGCATACCTCTCAAACCCCGATCGACCACAAAGGAAATAGTATCCGTTTCGCACTTTTTCAAATCGTCCTCCAAAGGCGCAATCATCCACTTATAAAGCTTTTGGGCAGAAGGTAGATAACTCGTAGTAGCCCGCACCCCAGGCTTAGTAATCTCACCCCTGAATTCAGTTACAACTTTCAGCAATTCTTCCCGGTTCGCTTCCGACACGCTTTTGTGAACCACTGCACCGCAAGAATTTACTAACACTAAATCTAATTTTTCCGATCGCGAAAACAGATAAATCAAGCTGGGTTTCGTGCCCGTTTCTGCGCCCACAGATGCTAACTTTTTTGTGATTTCCTCTGGGGATACCAAATCGTCGCTGATGTTGATGCCGAAATATTCCCGGAATTCTTGGCTGAAAGATTTGTCCAGCAGAGGCAAAGCTGCCGATACGTTGCCGACATCCAAGTTCCTGCCTATGTCGCCGCGAAATGGTGACTGAAAAACGGGTTCTCTGAGATTGGAACCGATTAAATTTCTCATTCCTCTGGGAGATTGCATTCTTTCCGGCGGCATCCTTTCTCCGGGTTTTCCTATATCTCGCGATATTCTGTTTTGGTTCTGCCGCTGTTCGGGGGTCAAGGGTTGGTTTGGTTCTGGAAAAACCCGGTTTCTATCTAATCGAAATCTATCGCTTGGCGATGGTGGCGGAGGATTTGTACCGGGTGGAGTTGTTCCGGGAGGATTTGTAGCGGGTGGAGTTGTTCCGGGTGGATTTGTACCGGGTTGATTTGTTCCGGGTTGATTTGTAGTGACGATCGCACTATTACCTTGAGTGTAAGAATTTATGAAAGATTGCCCCTGAGTAATAGTACCATCCGCATTGCTGGCGATCGCCCCAGCAGTCCCGTTAACCGTCGCATTTCCCACCGCAAAAGGCGTTGGCGGATTGACATCGCCGCCGCCGTGGCGAATCGTAACAGTACCGGGTTGATTGCCGCCAAGCGTTGAGATGCTAACAGGAGTGCCATTTTGGTCAAAAGTACCAGTCACTCGCACTAAACCCGGAGTCCCGATATTCACCGTACCGCCCGGAGCATTGACCGATGCAATGCTAATATCATTGGGAGCATTAATATTTACCGTAGAAGTACGATTGCGCCCAAAAATATTAACATTTATTGCCTCAGTTCTGATTTGCCCTCCCGCTAAAATTCCCACAACTTCCGCAGCATTTATATTCCCAGTGCTGACATTTCCCCGGCGGCTATTAACATCAACAGCAACTCCCTGCAAATTACCCGCAGTCACATTTCCCGCAGCTTGTAGAATGACATTTCCCGTTGACACAGTATTGCCGATCGCAATATTTCCACCGCTATTAACATCAACAGAAACCCCTTGCAAATCCCCAGCAGTAAAGTTACTTAATGTTCTCGCAACAATACTGGCAGCAGGAGCATCAATCGCTGCCACGCTAATATTATTTTGGGCGCTCAGAGTTACCGCCGACAGGGGATTAACGGCGCCTGTGGGGGCGCGAGTAATATTAACTGTCCCGGTTTTAATTTGCTGACGGGCAGAAACAAGAAGTTTTTCGGAAGCGGTTATATTACCAGCGGTGACATTTCCGGTAGTGCTGTTAAGATTAATCCCAACTCCCTGCAAATTTCCGGCATTTAAATTGCCAGAAGCTGTCAAATCCACATTACCTGTAGCGACGGTATTCCCAGCGGCAACTGTTCCAGAATTGCTAGTGACATTAACACCAATACCCTGGAAATTTCCTGAATTTACATTTCCCGCAGCTCTGACATTGATATTTCCCGTTGACGAAGTATTCGCAGTTGTAATATTCCCCGTATTGCTGCTAACATCAACGGCTCCCCCCTGCAAATTGCCGGCATTTAAGTTATTAGTTGCTCTGAAAGCAATAGTAGCAGTCGGAGCATTAACCGAGGCAACGTTAATATTAGTTTGAGCGTCCAGATTGACTGTGGGAATAGTTGGATTAACTGGATTTGCCGCAGTCGGATTAACGGTTATTGGCGCTGTGCTGATTTGCTGTCTTGCTACAATTCTGACATCTCCCGTACTTGCGATCGTACCCGTAGCGACACTCCCGTTGCTGCTGGTAGCGCTGACAGTCGCACCCGCGAGGTTCCCTAGGGTTAAGTCCCCAGAAGCTGCCAAAGTGAGATTCTCGGTGGCTGTAACGTTGACAGGTGTTGTATTGGGGACAATTGTATTGGGTTCATTCAACACTCCCAGAGCGCCGGAATTACTGGTAAGATTAACTTGAGAACCCTGCAAAGTCCCAAAATTCACATTGCCGGCTGCTGTAAGTGCGATCGCCCCAGAATTCCCAGTGTCGATCGCACCGGTTACAATATTACCCCCAGTCGTATTCAGACTAATATTGCCGTTGATATCAGCACGAGAGATATCATTAGTCAGAATAATATTGTTAACAGCTTGAATATTAATTGTCGAACTAGACGTTAATCTGCCCCCAACTACTACTCCAGCTTCCCTGCTTTCGAGGCTAATTTGTCCGCCGTTAATCTCTCTAGTTTGCACATCTCCCGTTGCCGACAAAATCACCGATCCGGCTGCTAAAATATTTTCCACAGCAATCAAATTTCTGCTAAAAACAGGCTCCGCAGTGAAATTTGCATCCTCACCTAAACTATCAGAAGAAATATTAACAGGATTTGCCAGATTTGCCACTCCCGCCCGCAGAATCAAAGCCGGACTCCTGGTTAAAATCGCAATATCCGGGTCGGAATTCACATTTTCATTCCGCAATGCCAAATCCGGGCCAGTAATAGTAATATTCTCACCAATAATACTCCCCCTCGCTTCGACTTTCAGCGAAACACCAGTATAATCTCCGAAAAAAACATCTCCTTGGGAACTGATAATCGGGTCAAATAAACTCACAAAATTTCCCGGCATTCCCGACAGATTCCGCACCGAAAAATTGCCCCTTGAAGCAAAGTGAGAATCCCCTGAAATCTGGCCGTTGCTAACTAAACTCAAATTGCCTGCGCTTTGGAATTGCGGGGGAAGAGACAAGCCACCGGTCGCGTTTAAGGTGAGAATGTCGATCGCGCGATCGGCCCGAACCTCTAAATTCCCCCCAGCCCGCGCCAAAAACGGATTCTGCACGCTGTCTCGAACCCGCACCGCATCCCGTGCCAGCAAGTTCAAATCCCCCGCAGTTTGCAGCCTAGCACCCGCTAACGTGAGATTTCCCGCAGCCCATAAATTCGCACTTCCCGCATTCACCTGCGGCAGCACAGACATATTCCCAGCAGCAATTGCCACATCCCCAGAATTCACCTGCAAACCAGAGCCCAAAAGCTGCACGCTACCATCAGCAGCAACCGCAACACCAGTCGCCTGATTTTGCCCGATACCTGTCAGCAACTGCGGCAAAGAAACAGGATTTAAACCTTGTGGAGAATTCCCCAAATTCCCGCCCGCTGATATCTCCAAACTCAACAAAAGTCCCGGTTGACTGATACGCAAAACATTCTCGCCCGGAACAGCAGCAACATTAATTTGCCCGCCCGGTGCGGACAACTGCCCCGTACTCACAACCGTACCGCCCAGCAAAGCCAAACTCTGCCCCGGAGTCACAGCCAAATTACCAACATTAACAATACTTCCCGGTTGAGTCCCCCCAAAATAAAAAGCATTTGGCGTACCAACTAACGCGCTAAAATTATTTATCCCAGCAGCATTAAACCAATTAGAACCAAAACCAACACCATTAGCAGTAGTTGCCGTAAAAGCCCCCGGCACGTTCAAACTTGCGTTCGGGCCAAACACAATCCCCGCAGGATTGATCAGAAACAGATTAGAATTGCCACCCGTGACAGTAATTAAACCGTTAATTAGCGAAGGGTTCGGGCCAGCAATGCGAGCTAATATATTTTGAATAGCCGAATTAGTCAAAAAATTAGCAATTTGACCTTCATTCAAGCCGAATTGCCCAAAACTGTGAAAAAGATTCGCCCCGTCTCCCGACAAACTGCCGCCATTGATATCGTAGCGGTTGCCGGTGCGGGTAACAGCAGTGCCAGTACCGTCCGCAGCCGGGACTATGGGCTGTGCTTGCGCCAAAGTATTAAAAATTAACAAAGAAAACGGACAAATAAATAACCAGACCTTTTTAATCTTTAAGTTAGTGTTTTTCATAGCAGCAACTAAAACGATCGCAATTCCCCTCAATTATCGCATCCGCAAACAAAATAATCGTAAATAACCAATTAACTCGATCATGACCACTCCCACCATCAAAAGCTTGTACACAGACGGCGCTTGTTCCGGCAACCCCGGCCCCGGCGGCTGGGGTACAGTAGTTTGCTACGCCGACGGCAACTGTCACGAACTCGGGGGAGCAGACCCCCAAACCACCAACAACCGCATGGAAATGCAGGCAGCAGTCGCTGCCCTCGAATTTTTTGCTAATTCCGGTCAAACCGAACCAGTCACCCTTTACACGGACAGCGAATACGTTAAAAACGGCATCACCAAATGGATTCAAGGCTGGAAAAATAAAGGCTGGAAAACCTCGACGGGCAAAGATGTCGTCAACCAAGACCTCTGGCACCTGCTAGACAAGCTGAATTCCCGGCAAGTCAACTGGGAACACGTCCGCGGCCACTCCGGCGACTTCTACAACGACAGGTGCGACGAAATCGCCCGCAACTTCTCCCACAATCTCACTCCCCAACTGCAACAGCATCCACCAACAGCAGACGAGGCTGGGGCGAACACGGGGGCATCGCCCCTACGCTTTGAAAACACAATTGTTTTGGAAGAAACGGACGCAACTGGTAACAAAACGATAGAATCCTATGTCATAACTTCTGACCTTCCGATCTCCAACTCTACCATGATGGATTCAACTGCCGATACCCTGGAGAACTTGCCCCGCGAGGTGAGGGTTCAGGAACTCCGAAACCTGATCGAAACGTTGCACATAGCTGACGAAGTTGCCACCAAAGGCTACTTGATTACCAGTTCTGAACTGGCTGATTTGATGGATGTAAATGCCAGCGCTGTCACCAGTCGCGGAGATAACTGGGTTTGGCGCAACTGGGTAGTTTCTCGCGTGCGCCGCGAGGGCAACCAAATTCTCTGGCAATTAGAGAGAATCGACCACGTAAGTACAACTGATTAGTCGTCAGTCATCAGTCATCAGTCAGCTTCTGACAAGCGCTTTCTGCCTGCTGCGATATCTAAAACTAATTCCCAGAACTCTAACGGTAGGTGCGCACGGCGCACCTTACCAGTTTCAAGACATTAAAAATAATTTAACCTATAATTAAGAAAGACGAACAAATCCTGAATAAACAGTGAAAAACAAGAGTTGGATCGGTTTAATGAACTGGCTGCAACCCAAACAAGAAATCGTTTTGCTGTGCGACTCAATTGCAGCAGCTTCTGACATGGCATTTATGCTCAACGGTGAGTGGGATGGGTGCAATAGTTTGGTTCTCCCTAAATGCGACAAGGTAGCAATTGAAGCAGCCGCTAGTTTGCTGGAGACATTGTGGTGCTACCAAAATGCTTGCGAAACAGTTTTAATTCGGCTTGGAGTTGACGAATTTCTGCGCCGTTATGCCGTTGGAGAAAGATTTTTTATTAATGCCAACTTGAGATGTGCCCAATTGGGTGAACTTTGCTTGGAAAACATTGATTTGAGTTATGCCAAATTGAATTTGGCTGACCTGGGTGGCACTAATTTAAGCAAAGCCAACTTAACAGCAGCCGAGCTGCCCGCAGCCAATTTGAGTGGCAGCAACTTGAGTGGAGCGCAATTTGTTAGGGCTAATTTAGCGGGAGCTAATTTATCAAATGCTAATCTGAAAGGTGCCGATTTGAGTTTTGCATATTTAAGCAATGCTAACTTAAAAAATGCAGATTTAAGAGGTGCAAATTTAGAAAGGGCAGACTTAAGAAAAGTTTGCTTAAATGAGGCGATAGTTGAGTAAAATAAGTTGAGCGCCGACAGTCAATTATTAATACCCCGCGTTCCAATTTCGCAGTGCCCGCTTAAGTCCGCAACCGGAGAGCGGACTGAAGTCGGCACTACGAACCGTTTTAAGAACACAAAATTAAAGTCCAGATATTTTATGCACATTGCAACTGTCACCGGCCCAACGGGGCGACTAAATCTCACCGACACGGGCGCGGCAAGCAGCGCAGCACCACCAGCCATCCCCCTCCTGTTAGTACACGGTATGGGATACGACCTCGGAGTGTGGAACGAGACGATCGCACTTTTTCGCGCCAATCTACCATCAAACCAGCGGATTCTGGCGATCGACCTCCGGGGCCACGGCGCATCTGATCCCCCAGCAGACGGCGACTACACACCCGATACCTGCGCCGCCGACATCCTCGCCATCCTCGACGCGCTAAATATCCCGCAAGTAGCCCTTGTCGGGCATAGCTTCGGAGCCCTCGTCGTCCTCGCCACCGCCGACGCTGCCCCAACCCGGGTGACGCGCCTCATCCTCGCCGATCCACCCGGTGACTTTAACTACCTGCCACCCTCCGTGTACGACGAACAGATGGTTCCGTTCATCGCAGCGCTGGCGGGCGACGGCTACCGCGCGGCGACAGAGGAAAAGTTCGCCCAAGCCCTCGAAGGCAGTACGCCTGCGACGCGCGAGGCCGTACTCGCACGCCTGGCAGCCACGCCGCGCGATCGCCTAGTCGGTATGTACAAAGGTATGTTTGTTTACGATGCAGTCGGTGCGATCGATCGCATCCTTGCAACCCCGGGCACCCAAATCTCAGCAGTCCTCGCGCCGTCCAACTCCTGGCCCTTCAGCCTCCACATACTCCGGCCGTCCATCCCCACCACCGTCATACCGGAAACCGGGCACTGGTTACAGCTTGATGCGCCGGTTCCCTTCGCCGAAGCGGTAATGGCGGCCTTGAATGCAATTGATTAGTCATTAATCATCATGCAAACCCTATTCGTCTAGTTTCGATTGTACTGCGACATAAAATTGACACAAAGTAGACAAAACTGACATCAAGAACACATTTTAAACTTAGTTCCTGCTGCTTTCTAGGGAGTCGGCTTTGCTCTGTTGCCTCATCTGCTGGAAATAGACATTCAATTCGCAATTCTCGCCAGTTGACTAGCTCTAAACATCGATCGCAAAATTGTGATAGTCACACATAAATCACATAGCTGAACACGGGTCGTTTGTCGGCGCTGGAATCGTGATCGACCAGAAGGAACTATGGCATACATTCTACATATTGATTCTAGTCCGAGGAGATCGATCGCAAATACCCGCGCCCAAGTCGCCCAACTGATAGAAAGGTAAGATTATGCAGCAACATTTCACATTAAAACTTTTCTCAGCACTAGGTTGCGGGCTGATAGCCGGAGTCTTCTTTGCCTTCTCCACCTTCGTGATGAACGCCCTCGCCCGACTCCCGCCGGCGCAGGGTATTGCGGCGATGCAATGGATCAATATCACTGCGATCAATCCATTGTTTATGACGGCGCTTTTCGGAACTGCTGCGGCTTGTATCTTTCTGATGGTCTCCTCATTCAAGTCGCATCAGCCGGGTGCTGCCTATTTGCTGATTGGTAGCTTGCTGTATCTCGTGGGTACGGTGGGAGTGACGATCGCCTTCAATGTACCGCTAAACGATGCGCTGGCAAAAGTCGATCCAGGCAGCACTGAGGGCGCGAAAATATGGGCTAGCTACCTTGTTAACTGGACAATCTGGAATCATATCCGGGCGTTATCCGCGTTTGTGGCAGCCGGATTGTTGATTATTGGGCTTGGCGTGCGATCGACACAATAGTCATGTTGTGTATCAGGTTTAAGGCTGATATTGACCAAATTGTACGCGGATTAGGAACAGGCTCTCCGGCCTGTTCCACAAACTGTGAAATTTGCTTGTAGAAAAGGTATGGCGAGAGTTTGCACGTTGTGCTTTCTCACGAGTAGTCTGAGACTCGCTACCCTGGGAATTATAGGGCTGTGATCGCGATCGCCGATATATTCAGACACGGCTGAATCAGCGTGCACCCTGGGTGACAACCTCTGCTGCTTCCTGTTGATACATATTGTTGAGTGATCGCCCCAGCCCAGGATCGCCACCTCCCCGGCAACAAACACCCCCCTAACTGGGATCGCGAAGCTGTAATCAGTTACAATCCACCTTAGTAAAGAATTTTTACGAGCTCACTGCCCATTACAGCCTTTTGGGCCTGTATTACCCAACCTGCCTGAAAATATGGATTTTGCTACTCTTGCAGCCCAGCTAAATGCTGAAAATATATTGCCAGAGGGAATTGTCATCATCACCCTCTTGGTGGTTCTCGTTGGCGATTTAATCGTAGGCCGCAGTTCCTCTAATTGGACTCCCTACGTTGCCGTTGCGGGTTTGCTGGCCGCCGTCGCTGCCTTGTGTTTGCAGTGGGATAACGTTGATACCATCTCGTTTCTGGGCGGTTTTAACAGCGATGCCTTGAGTTTAGTGTTTCGCGGCATTATCGCTTTGACTGCGGCTGTCACTATTTTGATATCCGTCCGCTACGTACTGCAAACGGGTACTGCTTTAGCGGAATTTATCGGCATTTTGCTCACCGCTACTTTGGGGGGAATGTTCCTTTCCGGCGCTGATGAATTGGTGATGATTTTTATTTCGTTGGAAACTCTGAGTATCTCGTCTTATTTGCTGACGGGTTACACAAAACGCGATCCGCGTTCCAATGAAGCTGCTTTGAAATATTTGTTAATTGGTGCGTCTTCTTCGGCGGTTTTTCTTTACGGTTTGTCGCTGCTGTACGGGTTGTCTGGTGGTGAAACTAAGCTAAGTGCGATCGCAGTTAACCTTTCTACTGTTAATAACGGTCAATCTCTCGGTTTGGTGGTTGCTTTGGTTTTTGCGATCGCCGGCATCGCCTTCAAAATCTCCGCAGTTCCCTTCCACCAGTGGACTCCAGACGTTTACGAAGGTTCGCCAACACCCGTTGTCGCCTTCCTTTCCGTCGGTTCCAAAGCCGCCGGTTTTGCCCTAGCAATCCGCTTGTTAACAACAGCTTTCCCCGCACTTATCGAACAGTGGCACTTCGTATTCACAGCCTTAGCCATACTCAGCATGGTGTTGGGCAATGTGGTTGCCCTCGCCCAGACTAGCATGAAGCGGCTTTTAGCTTATTCGTCGATCGCCCAAGCCGGATTTGTGATGATTGGTTTAGTTGCAGGAACCGAAGCCGGTTACTCCAGCATGATATTTTATATGTTGGTTTACCTGTTCATGAACCTAGGCGCATTCGCCTGCATCATCCTGTTCTCGCTGCGGACTGGAACCGACCAAATTAGCGAATACTCGGGTTTGTATCAAAAAGACCCGCTGCTAACTTTAGCCTTAAGTATTTGCTTGCTTTCTCTCGGCGGAATTCCGCCGCTGGCTGGATTTTTCGGCAAAATCTATCTATTCTGGGCTGGCTGGCAAGCTGGACTTTACGGCTTAGTTATCCTGGCATTAATTACCAGCGTAATTTCGATTTACTACTACATCCGCGTCGTCAAGATGATGGTAGTAAAAGAACCTCAAGAGATGTCGGACGCGGTGAAGAATTATCCCGAAGTTCGCTGGAACCTTCAGGGAATGCGGCCTTTGCAGGTCAGCGTCGTACTCACCTTGGTTGCGACAACATTGGCAGGCATTTTGTCAAATCCTTTGTTTAACTTGGCAAACGATTCTGTTACCAAAACTCCGATGTTGCAGTCGGCCTTGAGTCACGTTGTACCGATTTCGGCTGCGAAAGTCGAATCAAATCTTTTGTCTCGCAACGATTAATTTTATCGGGATTTGAAAGATTGGAAAGCGCCTAATTGTCAAAGATTAGGTGCTTTTTTATATCTCAAAAATTGTCGTAGATGCAGACGGCGGTTGAAACCGCGACTATACAAACAAAACCCGCCGGACGCCGGTTAAAAACTGAGCAGTTAAAATTACGTTATTTTCTCCAATCCGCATTTTCTTCAGTCCGCCGAGGCGGACTTCGTTTTTGTAGGCGCGGTTTCAACCGCCGTCTGCCTCTACTGAACCGTATTGGATTGTGATATACTCTTAGTTATGATTTTTAACCGCAGATTGAAGCAGATTAACACAGATTAACGCGGATAAAATATAGTGGAGGTGTAAAAATGTTACTAAAAACCAAGTCAAAGTTTTATACTCCCGATGAGTACCGGCAGTTAGAAGAAACTACTGAGTTTAGAAATGAATACCGCGATGGAGAAATTTTACAGATGGCAGGCGGCACAATTAATCACAGTCGGATTATCCGCAATTTGAGTAGAGTTCTGGGAAACTTGCTTGAGGGGCAGCTATTTGAGCTTTTTCACAACGATTTGCGGCTGTGGATTCCTCGCTATCGGCGGGGAACTTACCCGGATATTATGGTGATTGCAGGAGAACCAGTTTTTAGCGAAGGGCGCAGTGATGAGATACTCAATCCAATCATGATTGTGGAAGTGCTTTCTAAGTCTACAACAGATTTCGATCGAGAGGATAAATTTCGGTTTTATCGCTCAATTCCTGAATTCCGCGAGTATATATTAGTCAATCAATCGGAATTTTGGGTCGCACAGTATATTAAAAATGAATCGAATCAATGGCTGTTTCAGGAATATGACAGAGAAGCAGCAACAGTTTCTTTCGCTGCGCTGGGAGTGCAAATGTCGATGAGCGAGATTTACAATAAAGTAGTATTTGAAACTGAGGAAATAGAAGTGCAGCAGTAATTAGGTTCGTAGTGAGGACTAAAGTCCTCTTCAAATTCAGAGGACTGAAGTCCTCACTACAAACAATTAAATTTGGAATAAAATCGGATGAATGTAATCTGGCTACTGTTAAAAGCTTCTTGGTTGAATGTCTCAATCGCTATCCTCACAGGCTTAATTAGCGGCGGTTGTAGCGCTCAGTTAATTGCTCTCATCAATCGCGCCATCAGCGACAATTCAAATCAGAATTTAGTCTGGTATTTTGCCGGATTAGCCATTTTGGCTCTCGTCACCGGCGTTATCTCCCAATTTTTGTTAATCTACCTTTCTCAAGAAGCTGTTTACAACCTGCGGCTGAGTTTGAGCCGAGGGATTTTATCTTCTCCTTTGCGGCACTTGGAAGAATTGGGCGCTAATCGCTTGCTGGCTACTCTCACCGATGATGTGGGAACACTTTCTAATACTATATTTTTGATTCCTTTTATCTGCGTTGATATGGCCGTTGTTGTCGGTTGTTTATTTTATTTAAGTACGATTTCGGGCGCGGTTTTTGTTGTCGTATTTGCTTTTTTAGCATTGATGATTGGCACGGTGCAGTTGCTGCTCAACAAAATGCGGAAATTCTTCGATTTGGCGCGGGAAGAGCAAGATATATTGTTCAAGCATTTTCGCAGCATTACGGAAGGAATTAAGGAACTTAAACTGCATTCCTCGCGCCGCCAAGAGTTTTTTGATGAAGAGTTGCAGGTAAGTGCTGCTGATTCTCGTAATTACAATTTGCAGGCGCTGAATACTGGTGCGGTTGCGATTGGTGTCGGGCAATTGCTGTTTTTTGTGCTGATGGGTTTGCTGTTGTTTGCTGTGCCGAAATTTGTGCCAGTTTCTACGCCTGTTTTGTCAGCTTACATTCTGACAAGTACCTATTTGATGTCTCCCTTTCAGAATATTTTGCAAAGGTTGCCGGCGATTTTTCGGGCTAATACTTCTGTCGAGAAGATTGAGAGAATGGGATTGGCTTTGGCGAGTCAAGCTGAGATAACTGCTGCGCTGAAACCTGTTCAAATTGCCCAGTGGGAGACGCTGGAATTGAAGGGAGCAACTCATAGCTATCCGGGAGAGAAGGAAGATAGCAATTTTGTTTTGGGTGAGCTAAATTTGAAGTTTAATTCCAGTGAATTGGTGTTTATAATTGGTGGTAACGGCAGCGGTAAGTCTACTTTGGCTAAGTTAATTACTGGTTTGTACATTCCTGAATCGGGAGAGATTCTCTTAGATGGGCAGCCGATTACTGATGAGAATCGTGAGTGGTACAGGCAGCATTTTTCGGTGATTTTTTCGGATTTCTATCTGTTTGAAAAACTTTTGGGGATGACTAATCATGATTTGGACAAGCAGGCGGCTGAATATCTGCGAGAGTTTCATTTAGACAAGAAAGTTGAGGTGAAAGATGGAGTTTTGTCAACTACGGCTTTGTCTCAGGGACAGCGCAAGCGGCTGGCTTTGCTGACGGCGTATCTGGAGGATAGGCCGATTTATTTGTTTGATGAGTGGGCTTCGGATCAAGATCCGTTTTTTCGGGATATTTTTTACAAGCAGTTGTTACCTGAGTTGAAGCGGCGGGGGAAAACGGTGTTTGTGATTAGTCATGATGACCGCTATTTCGATTTAGCCGATCGCGCAATTAAACTAGATTACGGTAAAATAGAGTATGACCGACAAAATGGATAATTACCGCATCGTCGAAACTTTGACTGAAAGTCAGGTTTCCGACTTGATGGATTTGTACAAAAACGAGTTTTGGTGCGATAAGCGGAGGCGCGAGGATGTGGTGAAAATGCTCGCCTCTACTGATGTTATCATTGGTTTGGTCGATGAGGGCGATGGCGTCCCGCCCCGCAAGCTACGGCTAATTGGTTTTACCCGCGTCATTACTGATTTTGTCTACAGGGCGATGATTTTTGATGTGATTGTCCACCCGACACATAGAAAAGCTGGACTGGGTGCGGTGTTGATGGATGCAGTTGTTAATCATCCTAAACTCCAATCCGTGGAGAATATTAGTCTTAGCTGTTTACCGAAAATGATACCGTTTTACCAGCGTTGGGGTTTCACGAATGACGTGGGAGAAATGAAGTATATGCGGCTAAAACGCTGAATTCAGCCAACTCAAAGCCCCAATTTTTCTCGGATTGCATCTGCTTTGAAACCTACTAAAACAGCCGTTCCATCTTTAACAAAAAGAGGACGCTTCAGCAGCATTGCATCCTTAGCAAAAGCTTCCACCCACTGTTCGCTAGTCCAATCTTTTTTGTCGTCGCCCAAAGCGCGGTAAGATTGACCGGAGGTATTTCGCATTGGTTGAAAACCTAACGTAGCGACCCAGTTTTGAATTGTTTCGCGATGGGGTGGCTGTTCTTTTGTGTTAATGAACTCGTAAGTAACACCACTATCTGTGAGCCACTGAAAAGCTTTTTTGCAGGTGCCACAGTTGGGAATTCCGTAAACTTGAATTGACATATAGGGACAGTTGACAGTTGACAGTTGACCGAAGAAGGAAGAAAGAAGAAGGGAGGAAGAAAGATTGGCAGCGGATTGTGTAACGGATTTAACGGATTTAACGGAGGTCAGAAGTCAGAAGGCTTTGGTGATCTAGCAGGGAAGCAATATAATATCTCATTTTTTGGCCATTGAAAACGTCTTAAACGTCTTGGGGGTTTCTATAATACTGACAACTGCCAACTAACAACTGCCAACTAACAACTGCCAACTAACAACTACCAACTAACAACTGCCAACTAACAACTGCCAACTGCCAACTGCCAACTGCCAACTGACTAAGGACTAATGACTAATTTAGCTTGTTGAATCCATTTTTGCACGCGATCGACCGAAGGAGTCAAATCATTGCGCTGCATTGTTGCTACGTGGAGTCTCAGGATTTGTTGGTGCAATCTCTCCACGGGCATTTGAGCTAATTGAGCCGCAGAAGCAACCCCAGCGTGCAGCAACAGCCCGCAATACTGACACCCTACACTCGGAATTCGAGCCAACTCTGCCATTGCTACCCATTTATTAATATGTTGAACGTTAATCTGTAATTGATGTGCTAGCAACAATCTCGCAGCCGGTGTTTTCGTCATGCGAATTAGTTGGGCGGTTGTGGTGATGCCGCACTCTTCCAGTTGAGACTGGTTTTCATTGCTCACACCCGGTAAGTGTTCGATCGGCCAGTCCCGTATTTGCACGGAAGTTTTAGGAGCTTTCTGAGAAGTTTTCATATTTTTCTTCAGTGAATTCACTTATACTTTAAAGTCTCAAAGATAAAACCGTCAATAGAGGCGATCGCCCTTGTCACCAAATCAACAAAAACCAGACCGACGAATTTTGCCGATCGCGGGTGTTGAATCCTTGCTGCATTGCCTGCGCAGTAATGCTTTCAGCCTTTTGTGCTCGCAGTCTGGCAAAGTTCATGCTGAACAAAATCATGCTGGAGATGACGGCAAAGACGAGAAAAAAGACAGTGAAAAAGATGACAGCAGGAAATAAGATAAAGATTAGACTTTTTGCGAAAATGGCTGCTAAGTTGGAAGTTAGGACTTTAGTGCTTTAGTGCGGAGAATTAAAGGACTGAAGTCCTTACTACGAACCAAACTCAAAATTTTAACTTGTAACTTATGAAAAATAAAAACTACGATTTGTTAAGAAATATTTTACACCAACGGCGGCAAAAACTGGCCTGTTTAATTAATTTTCCGGTAATTTTGTGGTCGGGGCGCAGCATTCCTCGCAATTATCCAGCACTTACTTATCCATTTCGCGCCAGCAGTCACTTTCTATATTTTGCTGGTTTGCCTTTAGAAAACGCCGCGATTCGCTTAGAATCGGGCAAATTAGAACTGTTCTTAGATGACGCATCTCCTAGCAGCACTCTTTGGCACGGGGAAATGCCTAAAAGAGCAGAAATTGCTGAACTAATTGGCGCTGATGCTGCTTGGACAATGAGTGAGTTGAAAGGGCGATCTATAAATGCAGCAACGATCGCCCTTCAGGATAATTTGACTCTGTTGCAACAGTCTCAAATTCTCGTTCGGTCTCTTGCACCGTCGATCGCGCCAACCGGCATCGATCTAGAATTAACTCAGGCAGTTATATCTCTGCGCCTGAGCCACGATGCAGCCAGTTTGGTCGAATTGCGTCAAGCTGCTGCTGTCACCGTTGCAGCTCACAAAGCGGGGATGGCGGCAACTCCAACAGCTAAGATTGAAGCGGGTGTGCGCGCTGCAATGGAAAGTGTCATCATCTCGGAAAATATGACCTATGCCTATCCCAGTATCGTGACGGTGCACGGGGAAGTTCTGCACAGCGAACATTATCACCATCCCCTACAAACAGGAGATTTGTTGTTAGCAGATGTCGGTGCCGAATCGTCAATGGGATGGGCGGCTGATGTGACTAGAACTTGGCCGGTTTCGGGCAAGTTTTCGCCGACTCAAAGAGCAATTTATGATGTGGTTTTGGCAGCCCATGATGCTTGTATAAATCAAATTAGTCCGGGCGTGGAATATCAAGATATTCACCTGTTAGCTGCTCGAATTATGGCGGCAGGATTGGTGGATTTGGGCATTTTGCGGGGCAATGTTGACGAGTTGGTAGAAATAGATGCTCACGCGCTGTTTTTTGTGCACGGAATCGGACATTTAATCGGTTTGGATGTTCACGATATGGAAGATTTGGGGGATTGGGCTGGCTATGCAGCGGGGAGAGCGAGAAGCAGTCGGTTTGGGTTGGGTTTTTTGCGGCTGAATCGAGTTTTGCGTCCGGGAATGCTGGTATCGATCGAACCGGGATTTTATCAAGTTCCAGCAATCTTAAATAACTCAGAAACTCGCGCCCAATATAAAGATTATGTAAAGTGGGACGAGTTGGAAAAATTCGCAGATGTGCGGGGAATCAGGATTGAGGATGATATACTTGTTAGCGAAGGGGGTAGAGAAGTATTGACAGGGGAATTGCCAACAAAAGCTCTGGAGATTGAGGAGTTAGTTGCGGTAAGTGCATAAGTATCGATCGCAAAGCGGGCGATCGCCCGCAGTTCCATCAAGCGTAAAAAAAGATAAATAAATATGAATAAAGCTTGGCAAATAGGTCTTTTTACGCTCGTTGAGAAACTGGCAGCGCAAGTCCAAAAATTCGCAGCACTGAGACTTGCGCGAATTTTTCGCAACCGTGTATCCTCGCCGCCACCGATGCAAGCTGCACCTTTGCCCAGCAACGAAGCCGACAGGCTAAAAGCACTTCACCGCTACAACATTCTCGATACAGATGCCGACGAAGCTTTTGATGACCTAACAGCTTTAGCATCCTATATTTGCGGCACTCCTATTGCTTTAGTCAGCTTAGTAGATTCTAACCGACAGTGGTTTAAATCAAAAGTCGGTCTGGAAGCGCCAGAAACTCCGAGAGAGTCAGCTTTTTGCGCTCACGCTATTTTAAATCCGAACGAATTGCTAGTTGTACCCAACGTCCTAGAAGACGATCGCTTTGCGGGGAATCCGCTAGTAACTTCCGATCCAAATATTCGGTTTTATGCTGGAGCACCGCTAGTAACTCCTGATGGTTTCCCGATCGGCACTTTGTGCGCGATAGATACAGTTCCGCGCAATCTCACCCCAGAACAACTAGAAGCGCTGCGGACTTTAGGGCGGCAAATTATTAACCAAATGGAGTTGCGAATTAATCTGGCTAAATTAAAGCGCGCGCAGATCAGGCAAAAACAAGTTGAAGCCAAACTCCGTTCTAGTGACGAGCAAATTGTCAATTTTTTAGAAGGAATGAGCGATGCTTTTTTTGCTCTCGACCCCCAGTGGCGGTTTACTTACGTCAATTATAAAGCATCGCAATTTTTGCAGCGCTCGTCGGAAGAACTTTTTGGTAAGAATTTTTGGAAACAGTTTCCTGACTTGGTAAATTCGGTATTTTATCAAGAATGTCATGAAGCTGTTTCTCAACAAGTTGGAGTGACTTTTGAAAAATATTATCGTCCCTTAAAAGTGTGGTTGGAAGTCCGGGCTTTTCCTGGTTACGATGGCATTTCTGTGTTTTTTCACGACATCACCAAGCGCAAGCAGATGGAATGTGCACTCAGGAAAGAACAGGAAAAAACGGATGGTTTACTGCTAAATATTTTGCCAGAAGCTATTGCCGACAGGTTGAAGCAGGAACCGGGGGTAATTGCCGACAAGTTTGAAAAAGCCACAATTCTTTTTGCTGACTTGGTGAATTTCACTCAAATTTCTACCACCATGTCCGCAACCAAATTAGTATACTTGCTGAATGAAATTTTCTCTAATTTTGACCAACTGACTGATAAGCACGGGTTAGAAAAAATTAAGACGATCGGGGATGCTTACATGGTAGCAGGCGGTATTCCCATTGAACGCCCCGACCACGCAGAGGCGATCGCCGAAATGGCACTGGATATGCTAGTAGCAATTCAGGAATTGAATGTGAAGCTAGACGCGAATTTTGACATCCGCATCGGGATTAATAGCGGGCCGGTGGTAGCGGGGGTAATCGGTACTAAAAAGTTTATTTACGACTTGTGGGGAAATGCCGTAAATACAGCTAGCCGCATGGAATCTCACGGCATACCAGGCCGCATTCAAGTCAGCCACTATACTTACGATTTGCTGTGGGATAAATATGAGTTTGAAGAGCGGGGCTTGATCGAGATTAAAGGTAAAGGGGAAATGCGGACTTATTTCTTGACAGGTAGAAAGACAGCAAGCGAGATGAAAATCGGAGAGTAAATGTAGCAGAGGGAAGTTCGGCAACGGATTTTTTAACGGATTTAACGGATGTCACGGATAGAGGGAAGTTCGGCAACGGATTTTTTAACGGATTTAACGGATGTCACGGATAGAGGGAAGTTCGGCAACGGATTTTTTAACGGATTTAACGGATGTCACGGATA
>JANYGO010000346.1 GCA_025362325.1 Cyanobacteriota bacterium
ACTCTTTCCCCAAACTTAGTATCTATGACTGATATAATTTGCTGAGTTATTATGTCGTCGTTGCTTGCAACTGCTAAATTCCCGTCAATTATTGATAGAGGATATTTCAAACCATTTACGAGCGGATTGAATTTTTTATAAAAGTTTCGATAGTTCATATCTTAGCATTTCTCCTAGTTGTTCCGATATGGCACGAGCAGTTGTAGGCTCAGTTGGCGATGTATTGCTAATATTGATTTCGATAGAATTGATGTTGATTGATTTGTCGGCAGATGCAGTCGATGCTGTTATCGCAGGGGAGGAAGATGTTTTTTGAGCGTAAGGGGATAGCGGACTGGAAAGCGAAAGTTCGTTAGTCTTGAGGATTGATTGATTGCTAAAAGTTCTCTCAATTGATCGAAAAGAATTTGAATTTAATATCGCAGCGCCCCCGGCGACATTAGAATTTGAAGTTGATGCCGTTGAAGGCATTGCGATATTAGGATTTAACTTGAGGGGGGCAAGCGGTAGGGCTGCTTCAGAAACTTTCGATAAAAAGCTAGAAACATTCTGACCTTGAAATCTAGCAGTTGTTTTTTCCGAAAATATACTAGACGATTGAGAAGTTATTTTTTCAAAGATTTTAGGCAAGGCTTGCTTCGGTAAAATAACTTCCGAAGAGTTTGCAACGACTAAGGACGCACCAGCGGGAGATTGCTTGTTTTCGGCGGCGACCGCGCCCATAAAATTTACAAAAGATTGAATATTTTGTCCTGCATATTT
The DNA here is from genome assembly GCA_025362325.1 of Cyanobacteriota bacterium. GTDB lineage: Bacteria > Cyanobacteriota > Cyanobacteriia > Cyanobacteriales > Microcoleaceae > Microcoleus. Next base: position 763 of record JANYGO010000346.1, read on the forward strand.
AGGTGAGGGAGGTAAAATATTAAGTAGATTTCCGACCGGATTATTTGTACTTACGGCTGGCTTGATAGCAATCGGGGCGGTTGGAGGAATGAAACCACCAATAACTGGTAACTGGCGAAAGCTGTTTTGAATTTGAGAGGCTGCATTCTGAACGGATTGAATAATTTCATCCCAAATCGTGATAACCGATTTGACGAATGTATCGATACGGTTTTTTACTGAAGTAAAAAGATTACTAAATCCTGCGGTAAAACTTGCGAATGCCGATTCCGCATCGCCTTTGACTCCGGTCAGCCAAATTGTAACGCTAGAGCGAAAGTCTGCAATCCAAGTTAACACGGAGTTATAAATATAATCAATCCCGGTTTTGATTAATTGTCCGTATCCCGTAATTAACACAACCAATCCATCGCCGATATTGTTGATTTCGACACCAGTGGATTGCTGGATTTGCGAAAGTTGTTCGACGGCGGACAGTCGGATGATTTCAAATCCCGCCCTAATTGCACCGCCAATTCCGTCAACTTTAATTCCAGTTAGGACTTGCGCTTCTTGCGACCACGCAGAGGCGGAGTCGGCAATGTCTTGGTTGGAAGCTCCCATCAGTCGGGCCGCGCCGTAAATAGTCGCAGCGCCAGCGGCTGCTAACAGTACGGGCCCGCTCAATAAACCCCCCGCAAGTGTTGAAAGGAAAGTTCCAGCACTTGCGACAGCCGAACTCGCAATAGAGATTAAACCGCCGAACCCTCCGGCAATAACTGACATCAGTGCGGTAGCAGCGCCTGCTGCGGAGGTTGCGACAGCAGAAAGTGTTGCGCCGATACCCGCGAACAATCCCGCGACTGCCGCGCCGATACCAGCACTCCCGCCAGCCGCGCCAGCACCAGTCAGTGCCGCTGCTACGCTCGTCGAGAGTCCAGTCAGCGCGGCGCTTATCGGTAAAATTATCTGACTTGCTAGAGGTACGGCATATGTCAAAAGCCCCGTCACCAAAGCATTCTTTAGCGGTAGCAGTATCGCCGCCGTTACGATCGCGCCAACTTGAGTTGCGACGCTCGAAAACGCCATAACAGCGAGAGATTGACTAAGATTCAGGATTACCGCAACCCCTACGACTTTAGCTACAGCTTCCGAAAGTTTCCCGTAGTCTATTTTAGCCAGTGCTTTGCCGAGTGCTGTTGAGATAACTCCCGCGTCGCCAGCGCTCGGCTTGATAACTAAACCAGTGATAGTATCTGCTATCAAAATGGCGATATCAGCGCCTAAATTCACAAACCCCGGCAAGAAATCCTCAATAATTACTTTCGTTAGGGTTCGCTTGACTAAAGTAATTAACCCTTGGAATTCAGCCGAATTTACTACTAACTTAACTGTTTTTACGGCATCCGAAACTCGCGCAAAGAACGATTCAACCGTTCCTCCGATGCGAGTTTTTACGGTTGCCGCTATGTCTTCTAGAGAGACTTGCGGGCTTGCAGTAGCCGCCGGAGAACCGCTTTTAGCCGGAGATGGCGCGTCGGGAATAATTCCTAGAAACTTGCCAAAAAGATTTTTAATTCCATCCTGCAAAGTTTCGACATTTTTGATTCCGGTTTTGTCCAGCAGTTCGCCGACACCGTTTATCAGCACCGAGACTTTGGAGATTCCGGCGTTGAATTTCAGCAGCCCCTGATAAATAATATTCATCGGGTCAACTTGAAAGCCCAACTTTTCGAGAATCTTTCCGATTCCGAATAGAATACCATCCCCGCCGACAATTAACCGCAAAGTTTCGTTGTACGCAGAGAATACTGACTGAATCCCTTTAGTGTCAGGCTGCAAGTCTCGCATCACCCCAAAAATTCCGCTGCTCGGATCGAATAGCGAAGTATTGAAATTTTGAATTAACCCGTCAACCGATTCGGCCGCAGCTTTTTTAAAGTCTTCGGTGATTAGCTTTTGAGATGCAGCGGTAAGGATTTTAACGCGGGTCTCGACTGAAACATCTTTGAGCGCTGTTTTCCCTTGGGTCTTTAACGCCTTGTCGATTTCATCTAGAATTGCCTTGTTTTGCTCAAAGAAGGCTAACTGCCTCAGTTCCGATGTAGAACTGCCACCGAGGGCTTTATTGATTGCTAGCGAGGTATTAGCTGCATCTTTTGTGGTAGTGGCGGTGAGAGCTCCAAAGTTCTCCGACAGTTCTTTGGTAGCGCTCTTCCAGTTATCGACATTAAGAGTCCCCTTTGGGTCTTTAAAAGCTTCGACTAAGGTAGATGAAATTCCCTGCGCTAATTGCTTGTAATCGTCGGTCACACCCGGCAAAGCAGCGGCAGATTTAGCTAACTCTTGATTGAGCTCTTCTACCGCAGTTTGAGCTTTGTCGTAACTGATATTTCCCAAGCTCGAAAGAGCGGAAGTTGCCGCAATGGTTTTCGTTTGGGTGTCCGTCGCGGCAGTAATCGCACTTGTCAAACTCCGAACTGAATTCTGAACGACACCCAATCCCGCGTCAAAAGCTTTAAGCGCGAGACCGCCCCGAAAGACGCCGCCAGTAATCGCACCCGTCAAGTTCTGAAAACCGCTCAGTGCTTGACGGGTGTCGGCGGTGACGACAAATTCTACTCTAGGGCTGCGACTCACGTGTTTTGTTCGTTCTCTTTCTTAATTATGTGGTTGTAGATTCTCAGCAGTCCGTGCCATTTTTCTAATGGCATTTTTTCGTACTGTTCCAATCCGTTGAAACTTTTGCCGTTGAGGTAGAAGCAGATTTTGTAAAAATCCCACTCACTCGCCCCGTAGAGGACGAAAAAAGTTGTCCTCCATTGCTCGGAAAATCAGCGCGTCCAGAATTGGTCTTTCCAGAAGTTCGGCAACTTTGAAATATTCGCCAATTGGTTTTTCATCACTGATTTCAGCAATCATTCGAGTTGCAACTTTCGCAACTTTTTGAGCTTCGGTTAGATTGGGGTTCAACTTGATTGCATTGAGCTTTTCCATATCTTCGTAGCGCAATCCCAAAAAAGTTACGCTGCTGCCGTCGGATAGAAAAGTTTTGCGAGTAAAGTTTTCGCCAGCAAAATAACCGAACCTGTCATCGCAGAAAGGAGTCGCGTCCTCGGAGTAGGGGATAGAAAAATTGGTGAAATTCTGGCTGAGTTTTTCGAGTTCGCGGTTCACAATCCCCATCTCTTCAATCGAACGTTCTCGCCACCAATTCGCAGGTTGATAAATGCCGTTGACTGTCGCAATGCTCGGAATCAATTTGAGAAAAGAATCTTCGGGAATCGTTTCGTCAGCATCAATATCAAACTTTTCACTTTCACCTTCAATTTTTGGAGCAGCAGGCTGGCTGAATGTAAACAAGGAAATGTGTTTAATTCTCAAATCTATGGCTACTTCGTTCGGTCCCAATACAAATTCGGTCTTCATTTCTCTCTCTTCTATTGATTTATTTACTTACTGAAAACTCCAATCTTCGACAGCTAGAGTCAATTCCACGACGGCGACGTTTGAGCTAGTTTTGTCTGCCATCGGCGGCGGAAGTTCCAGCGGGTAGCAATTGGCATACCTTACGGGTTTTCCGACTGGTCGCGGTTCGTTTTCGCAGTAGCGAACTGGCTGCTGAATGACAATAACCGGTGGCGGGTTGTCCAAAACGCACCAGTTATCGAACCAGTCAAAGATTGACTGGTCTCGCTCGGGCCAGAATGGTTTGGTAATTACAAGATTTTCTACTTTGTAAGGCCCGATAATCGGTAACACCAATTTCCGAACGCCGTCCGACCAATCCGCTGAGGAACGGGACTTTTTCGCTCCCGACAGTTTTTGCCAATATTCATCCCCAGTCACTTCGGGAATCTGGAGGAGAAAATCTGATTCCGTAAGGGGAGGCATCAAAAAGCCAACTCTGGAATTGAAACCAGCCCCTCTGTTCCTTGTCCCTTGCAGACCTGCTGCCATAAAGTTTTTTCTAATTGCGGTATATCATTTAAAATAATCCATGTGGCACTATAACAAACCGATATAATCTTTCGTTTACAATGAAGTTATTAGCTCCTTCTGTAAAAATTGAATTCGCTGGAATAACATTTGAGTCTGGCAAAGATTTAGCAGACTTCAGAATTTTCTTGGGCGAAAATAAGTTAGCTTCAATTGTTAGCTTTGGGGTAGTCGATATCGGGATGAAAAAAGGCAGCGGAATTATTCTTTCTTCTATCCAAAGCGGTGGCATTCAATTGCCAGATGAATTTTTTGAATCTCCGTTAATAACTCCTGAGCCTGTTGTCGCCACAGACGGCAAAGGAGCGGGTTTCGTTCCGTCAGTGGGAACGAACAGTTCTGACAAAGAAAATACGATTCGGTTACTGATAGCAGAAGCTCAAAGACAAGGAATCACAAATCCTCAGTACATCGCCTATATCCTGGGAACGGTGGATCACGAAACGGGAGGAACTTTCGGTCACGTTGAGGAAGCGTACTATTTGCCCACGGCAAGCGCGAGAGCGGAGGCTAGAGCGTACCTCGGAGATTGGTACGGGCGGGGGCTAGCGCAATTGTCGGAGTCGTTCAATTATGAAAAATACGAAAGAATCACAGGCCTCCCTCTAACCAAAGACCCCAGCTTAGCGCTGAGACCCGACGTGTCGGTATTTATCATGGTTCACGGAACGGTCACCGGGGGGTTTACTGGACGCAGATTGCAAGATTACACGGATGCGAACGGTAATCTTGATTTTTACAACGCTCGAAGAGTCCACAACGGTATGGATTCGGCGCAAGCTGCGGATGTTGAGCGGCGTTCGCGAGAGTGGTTGGCGAAGCTGCCAGAATATTCAAGCAAGTCGCCACAGCCGAGTCCATTGCCCCCGCCTCCACCTCAAAGTGTTACCGCAAAAAAAACACCAGCCTCAAACAAAGAGGCAAACGGCGGGGGGAAAAAGGGCTCAGAAATAGTGGCAACTCTCTCGTTTGACGGGGCTTCCAAAACTTCTTACCACTTTATCCACACTGGAACCCGCGTCTCGAACGCCAGCGGAAAAACAATTATCGAAGGGAAAGGGATTCGCTGGAAAATGACCCGCACCCCCAAGAATACAGCCTACACAAATATCACTCTGAAGCAACTCGCTCAAAAGGTTGCGTCGCAGTACGGCATCAAATTAGAGATGGAAGGAGAAGGGCCGAAATATCAATTTCTCGACCAAACCCGAATGACGGACTGGGAATTATTACTGAGGGAATCTCAAGCGATCGGGTACAGCATTCAAGAAAAGAATAACACGTTAATTATCAAACCTTGGAAGCCGAACAGCAGCGGATTTGTGGTCACGAAAGAGATGGGGGCGACAGTTGAGATTTCTGACGAAGCTCAGGCCGAGCGCCAACTGTCTCAGCAGGGCACAGGAGCGCCAACTGCCACCGAACCGGGGCGGGGCAACAGAAAATCGGGAGATATCAAATTTGAGAAAGGCGATAAAAAGGGGAAAGCCTTACAAGAGGCTCTATTCGGTCAAACGCGATCTGCCCCGACTCCGAGGCAGATTCACGGGACTCCTGACAGAGCCGTTAAGGGAGAATCTGTGACTGAAACTCCCGCAGCCGGAGGAAAGATCGATAGAGACGGCGGAGTATCAGAGAAAGGGAAAGCGTTCGCCTCTTTGCTGGCAGCCACCGCCAGCAAAAATTCAGACAAAATCGTGGAGGAAGCGGCGAAAAAAGCTGGAGTCAAACTCACCAAACTCCCCAAAGCAGGGAGCAGTTCAGGTAGTTCGCTGCCAAATCAGCCTATCGGTTCGGTAGACATTTCTGACGGCGAAGCGACGGCGGGTGCGATGGCTTCAGAAGCCGAACGCATGACTGTACAAGCTTATCCGGTTACAATCACCATGCCTGCTTCTCCTGAAAATTTAGCTTTAGCGCCGGGGAGTACGATCACAATTTCACCAGAATGCTTTGAAGATGGAACTGTCGCTCAACTGTTCGGCCGCGAATGGAGAATCAGTTCGGTTGAGTTTTCTGGCGGAGCAAACCAACCCTTTTCTTGCACGGTACAAGCTTACTCGCCTCAAAAAGTCACGAGCGCCGTAGCCAGGGCTGGGGTTTCAGGAGTGTCGAATACCGCTTCTGCGGGTGCACCGGCGACACTCGGAACCCCAGTAAATGCAGGTCAAATCGGGAGTATCAAACTTACAAATCCCGTATCGGGAGCGCCCGTCACCAGCGGGTTCGGATCCAGAGGCGCTCCTACCGCCGGGGCATCGACCAACCACGGCGGTATTGACCTCGGCGCTCCGAACGGCGGCAATCCTCCAATTCTGTCGGCTGCTGACGGGGTAGTCGTGGAAGTGCGTTCG
>JANYGO010000298.1 GCA_025362325.1 Cyanobacteriota bacterium
TCAGGGAAGCAACTAATGTTATCAATCAACTCGCTCACCCCCAGCACAACTACCAGCACATCCATAATTCCTGACATTACAGAAAAGACGCAGTTAGAAAACATTGCCAGCAGCTATCATTTCCCACCCCCAGAAAAAAACAGACAGCCAAGCGAATTAGACACGCTCAACATCTGTCCTGAATTGTGGAATAAAAGTCAATTATCACTCAATAGCAGCACAGAGTTACCCATAAAAACCACACAAATAGACGCTTTACTGATTGAAAAACCTGAAACGACAATTGATTTTCTACCTGTAAAAGACTCAACAACAACCTCCCCAATCGATCCAATCACTGGCAACATCACAAAATCTGAAACTACTAATAACACCAAAATTGACTCCAGCACATTCACAGAAGAAACGAAAAATGGGACTGTTTCGGATATTTCCAATTCCGTGACAACTCTCGCCGAAGTCAAACCAAATTCCTCCGCTACAGAGACTGAAAACAGGACTGTTTCCGGAATTCCCGATAGCAACGCAACAACAGCAGACACAAATTCAGAAAAGTGTAAATGTACTGAAGGGGTAGAAACCAAAAATACGACTGTTTCAGAAATTCCCACTTCTACGACAAAGCCTGCTGAGGCGAAACCAGATTCCTCCGCGACAGACACGAAGAATACGACAGTTTCTGAAATTGCCAATTCTGCGACAAAGCCTGCTGAAGTAAAACCAGATTCTTCAGCGACAGAGACTAAAATTGCGACAAAGCCCGTGGAGGTGAAAGCAGATTCCTCCGCGACAGACACGAAGAATACGACTGTTTCTGAAATTGCCACTTCCACGACAAAGCCTGTGGAGGTGAAAGCAGATTCCTCCGCGACAGACACTAAAAACACGACAAAGCCTGTGGAGGTGAAACCAGATTCCTCAGCGACAGACACGAAGAATACGACAGTTTCTGAAATTGCCAATTCTGCGACAAAGCCTGCTGAGACAAAAGCAGATTCTCCTGCGACAGAGACTAAAATTGCGACAAAGCCTGTGGAGGTGAAAGCAGATTCCTCCGCGACAGAAAGTAAAAGTGCAATAGTTTCTGAAACTCCTAATTCTGCGACAAAGACTGCTGAGGTAAAAGCAGATTCTCCAGCGACAGAGACTAAAAACGCGACAGTTTCCATTGCTGCGACAAATCCTGCTGAGGTGAAACCAGATTCTCCAGCCACAGAAACTAAAAACGCGACGAATCCTATCGAGAAAAAAGCAGATTCTCCAGTAACAGAAACTAAAAACGCGACAGTTTCTGCGATAAATCCTGCCGATGTGAAACCAGATTCTCCAGCCACAGAAGCTAAAAACTCTAATGTTTCTACTGCTGTGGCGAATCCTGTCGAGAAAAAACCAGATTCTCCAGCCACAGAAACTCAAAACCCGACTGTTACGAGAAAGCCTGTCGAGAAAAAACTAGATTTCTCAACGACAGAAACCCAAAACGCGACAATTTCCCCTAATCTAGTCCCAACAATCTCAGAAAACACTCAACCAGCCGTCGCAGTTATTGATTCAATAGACGAAATAACAGGTGAAAAAACAGAAACGACAGCCATTCCCTCAGCTTCAACTCAAACAGAAACCGCCGAGTTACCAGGAATACCAGCAGCAACAGACATTCTCACCGGGGAAATTGAAAATACCTCATTAAATCTCCCCAATACCTCTGTCAATGCAGACATTGCCAAAACTACCAGCAAAGCCGATGAAAGTTTCCCACTAATTGATGGCGGGGAAATTTCCACACTGTTGGAAACTCTCAACTGCACATTAGCCACGGCAGAATCTACTGACAACCATCCACTATCGGAGTCAGAATACACAATTGCCCACTTTGATACCGACTCGGAAAACTTAACTAATATTGCTCAAACAGCCACCACTCAAAATTATCTGGCGTCAGACTCAGCAAATATCATTCCCAACACAGACAATCAGCCACAAACAATCATTGACGACTCTGCAAACCCTAACTTTGAAACCAACTCCGAAAAAACAACTGTTATTCCACACATAGCATCATCCGCAAATACTCAGCCAGAAAATCCTCTTCATATCATCGCCACGAGTCAAAGCGACTCCGAAACCAAAATTGACGATTACCCAGTTGCTGACACGACTACTGAATTAGAAACAACTCCCAATTTCCCCCAAAAAACCCAAGCATTAATCGGCATCATCGACACCGGTTTCGCCGCCGACAACCCCAACATCGACTACAGCCAAATCATCCTCGGCAAAGACGTAATCGACAACGACAATAACCCGTTACTTCAACCAAACGAAGGCAACCAACACGGAAGCACAATTCTCGAAATAATTGCCGGTGACAAAAACAAAAAAAATCGCGAAACACCAATCTGGTTGGGAAGAGCAACAGGTTCCGGCAACTGGCACGAATCCTTGATAGAATTTGTAGACGCAGCCAAAGCATCAAAACAACCAAATGCCGTAGTTAACCTCAGCTTCGACTTAACCCAAATCAATCCCGACGGCACGCAAACCACACGGCACAAACTGACAGAAACAGAAAAATCAGCACTCAAGTACGCCCAGGATAACAACATCCTGATTGTAGCAGCGGCAGGTAATGAAGGATCGAAATCCTCAGCCCTAGGACAAGCATCAACCGAATTCAACAACATCATCACAGTGGGCGCAGCTTCTAACAACAACCGCAGCCCATATTCCAGCTATGGAGAGGGCTTAGACATCCTAGCAGCAACCAGCATTCCACAAACAACAAAAACAGCAACAACCCAACCAAAACAAGGCACATCAATAGCAGCCGCCCTCGTCACACAAACCATCTCCCAAATGTGGGAAGCCAACCCATCCCTCAACCCCCAACAAATCAAAAACATCCTCCTCAAAACAGCAACAGACATCGACGTACCCGGATGGGACGAAAGAACAGGATACGGCATCTTAAACCAAGAATTAGCCCTAGCCACCGCCGCCCAAACAATCCCCGCAATCCCAGTATTAGCAACCACCAAACAACTAACAAAACCCCTAATTAGTGCCGAGGAAAATACAACAAATACCCCAGTCAAACCCTCATCAAGAGCAGCCCTAACCAACGCACAAGCTAACACACCAAAAACCACCAGCACCTCAACCGGAGACTACAACCAAGGTACAAGTTCCTATACCACAGAATTAGCGCCAAATACTACCACCAATACCAGCAAATCCGGCAGTACAACCACCACCAACACCCAAACCAACAGCAACTTCTCAAACACAGAATCAAGCTGGGATAAAGCCGGAGTCAAAACCAACAGCAAGGGCAACTCTTTTAACCAATCCACCAGCGATTCCAGCACAAATGGTAGCACCTACACCAGCAAAAACTTTTCTCAAAACTCAACAGAAAACAAAAATAAATCGCAGCACAACTACAGCCGAGTCAAATACGAAGGCACTCGCAGCGACCAAAGTTCATCCGCTCAAAAATCCCGCAGTTCCACCAATTATACCAGTCCTTCACAAACCACAAATACCACTGCCGACAGTTACCGCAACAGCAAATCCGAATCAGCAAGCCAATATGCTACTGGCTATGCAATTAATAATGGCAACCGCCAAGACGATTGGGGTTCAAAATCAACCAATAGCACCCGAAACACCAGCACCAATAGCGTATCCGCCAGCAACAGTTCCAGCCAAACAGCAGGAAAAGCCAAATGGACAAACAGC
>JANYGO010000362.1 GCA_025362325.1 Cyanobacteriota bacterium
TACTTGGGGCGCTGCTCAAAGCCCACCTCACAATAGTTTGATTATTTTTTTAGTCTCTACGGTAGTATCAGAGCGCACCAATTGAGTTTGCAGGCTGCGCTCTGATAGCACTGGTTAAGGTGGTGAATTTGAACCGGATAAAAATCAGAAAACTGCTATTTCACGTTATAACTTTCAGACTGCAAGCAAGAACAATTGCTTTGACGAGCAATGTGAATTCATACTCAACTTCAGCAACGCCTAAAATTGCTTCATCGCTCGTTGCATATCCCGGTTGTCTTCGCGTTTCTTTAAATCTTCGCGCTTGTCGTACAATTTTTTGCCTTTCCCCAAACCAATATCAAGTTTTACCCAGCCGCCTTTCAAATACATTTTTAACGGCACTAAAGTCAAGCCTTTTTCTTCGACTTTGCCGATTAATTTGCGAATTTCTTGCTTGTGCATCAGCAATTTGCGGGTGCGGCGCGGTTCGTGATTAAAATAGTTACTAGCACTTCTCCAGGGCGAAATGTGAACATTGATCAGCCATATTTCGCCGTCCCGAACTAAGCCATATCCGTCCCGCAAATTGGCTTTTCCTTCTCGAATAGATTTGACTTCGGTTCCCTTCAACTCGATGCCCACCTGATATGTCTCTATAATTTCATAGAGATGGCGCGCTTGTCTGTTGTCGCTAAGAATTTTGTACCCTGGACTTTTTTCGCTCATTTTTACCTCCGCTAAAATCATTATAACGCTAGCATTTCTGTATAAAAAATAGAAGCTTGACAAAACTTAATTTACAGGTCTAGGCATTACCAATTTTGCTGAGCTAAGATGTCAGCAACCTGAATGTCAAGCGGTATCATGCAGCGCACGAATAATCCAGATTCTGGAATTCCAGATTCTCTTACTCCCCCTCATGCGGTTAATTGGGTTTGGCTGGCTCCTTTTTTACTGTCGCTCGCTTGGTTTTTTGCCAATATATCTGCTGTTAAGTGGCTGTTAGCCTCGTTTGTGGAGATACCGACACCGTACAAGATAGTAATTGGTTCTCTGATTGTAGCATTAGTAGTGCGATCGCTCAGTCAGGGCGATCGCCCGCCCGCATTGTCCCCCAAATTCGTTGTGAGGCGCTATCCGCTGCTATTGATGTTGGGTGCGAGTGTTTGCTCGATCGCCGCAGGGTGCATAATTGACATCAAACAAATTACCATCCTGCTATTTATCCTCGGAACCTACGGGCTGTACGGCTTATTGGTAGAGCCGAACTTTTGGCGAAAAAACCTGCCAATCGCGGGGCTGCTGGCTTGTATTTTACCATTCAACACTCAGCTCAATAGCGGATTGGGTTTGCCGGCGCGAGTGCTGACAGCTCAGGTAGTAGAAAAATTGCTGTCGGTTTTCCAAATAGGGGCTATTTCTTCCTACGATATCATCGTCTTAGAAAACGGCATCGCTCAAGTAGACGTACCTTGCAGCGGCATTAAAACCCTCTTAGTAGGGACACTATTTTTGCTAGCTGCTACCTGGTTAGAAAGCCGTCAATTGGGTTTGAAATGGCTAGCAGTATGCGCCGTCAACTTCATAATGTTAGTTTCGGCTAACGCTTTGCGGGTAGTCGTATTAGTATTAGTTGCCCAAGTTTTTCAACAACCAATTTATGCCGAAATCCTGCACGTACCCCTGGGAATAGTCGGTTTAGTTAGCGCTTGTTTTTTGAGTTGGTTGATGCTGCAAAAAATACCAAAAATTTCCGCAGCCAAACAAATTAATCTTGAGTCGCAACAAGATGCAGAAATCCTCAAAAATCAGCCTCTAGCAAAAGCCGGACTAATTGCGGCCGTCGCTGTTTTGGCAGTAATTTCTCAATTGTATCATGTAGAAAGCGAAAAAGTAGCGATCGCCCCCCTGAAATTTCCCGAACAAATCATCTCCGAACCAATCCCCCTGAATCCCAGCGAACAAAAATTCTTCGGCAATTACCCAGACACCAAAACAGAAAAAAAGAGATTTATCTCCGGTAACTTGCGCGGTTCCATGCTAACCGTAGCCAGCACATCCTGGCAGACTTATCACGCACCAGAGTTGTGCTTTATCGCCAGCGGCATCCCCGTCAACCGCATAGAAAGAAAACAGCTAACCCCTGCCATCGCAGCCCGCTGGCTTTCTGTCAAAGACAACCAACTATCTGCCACCTACTGGCTACAATCTTCCGAGCAAACAACCGATAATTTCTTAGAGCGAATCCGCCGCGATATCAACCACAAAAATCATACTTGGGTGCTTGTGTCAATTCTTTTTGACAATTCCGTAAACCCCGAAAGTTCCGAAGTCCAATCTTTTGCTAAAAACGTACATAACACCGTTAATTATAGCTTAACAATAGCAAAAAATGAAAAAAATTAAGCTGGCATTGAACATAATTTTTCAGTTAATATTTTGGCTGTGGAACCTGACATTTTTGTCAATTGTTTATCTAGGAATTTTGCCCTACCTAGCAATCCCGTTAATCCAAGCCACAAGAGACGGAATTATCCCCCTTGAATTTTCCTTAACCTTAACAGCACTAATAGCAGTACCCACAGTATTTACAACCATCGGATTCAACAAGCGTTTTAGCAAGCAACCATTGCAGCTAATGCGTCTGTTTTACGGCGTAGAAGCGCCATTATTTTTGCTCTGCTCAATCAGGTTATTTCTGCTGCGGGAACTAAATCCACCTAGTTCTCAAATTATTTGGACAATAGGATTGTGTATGGCAGGATTTTTAGTAGAAATCTTCTACGGATATTTAGGAAAAATAGAAAATATTCAAGATGTTGCAACATCTCAAGATGCTGAAAGCAAACCGCAAGCTGTGAGTGGATTAATTGGCAACAAACAAATTGCCTGGATACAGTTAGGAGTTCACAGCTTAATGTTGCTAGTTGGCATTTGGGCAGCCGCATTGCTGATGTTTTACGCACTGCCTGTCGCCAGTGTGATAATAGTGGGATTTTTGAGTTTTGCTTGGGTGACACCCCTGATAGAATCTTTCAAGTACAGTTCATTTGAAATAATTTGGTGGCTGCCATTATCCTTAATTTTGTTTGGTTTTACCTCCAGCTTATTCGTGGTAATGCCTTCGCTTTACGGCTTTCTCTACATCCAATCTGCGCGCAAAATATTAAATAGTTTTGCTTCGCAATACGGAAAAAATCAAGCAATCGCTGGCTGCTTGGGAGTGATGGCAGCTTGGCTGGCTATTTTCGCAGCTTTGCAGCAGCAGCCGCAAATTCAAGCAATGAAAATTCTGGAAACTCCCGCAGCTAATGAGACGGCGCGTCAAACTTTATTAGCCAAGTCTGATATGATTCGATCTGGCTTAGTTAACGCCTATTTGTCTCCTTACCGCTACCTGAGCAGTGTGGGAGAAAATAACCACATTTACTCGCTTTACAAAGATACTTTAAATCTGCCTGACCAAGCAGCTAAAAGCGTACAGAACAGCTATAATATTTTAATGTCGCCGTTTTTGTATCAAGGCTCCGGTTCCGATGTCAAAAAAGCCGAAAAACTTTACGCTGGATTCTTCGATACAGAAATTCAAAAAGGTGACACAGAAGCAGTAAAACACGCGGTGCAGTCAACATCTAACCGGGAAGAAGCTAAGGCTGGTTTGTTGAATGTCAATGAGGAAAAAGTATGGTTGGATTCCCAAGAAGTTACAGTCAAAGAAAACGGCGATTGGGCTGACGTTCAAATCTACGAAGTTTACAAAAATCAAACGCCCAACTTGCAAGAAGTATTTTATTACTTTTCTCTGCCGGAAAGCGCCGCAGTTACAGGAGTTTGGTTGGGCGATACTGGGGATTTGCAAAAGCGTTTTGCTTTTACTGTGTCGCCCAGAGGTGCCGCCCAACAAGTTTACAACCAGCAGGTGGTAGAAAGGGTAGATCCGGCTTTGCTCGAACAAATTGGTCCGAAACAATATCGCTTGCGAGCTTTTCCTGTTCCGCCTCAACGAGAGTTTGGGCAAACTGACGGGCCGACGGAAATGCACTTGTGGCTGACTTACAAAGTCCTGCGACAAGCACAGGGTTGGGCGATGCCGAGTTTAGCAGAAAAACGCAATATTTTTTGGAATCAAAATACTCGCCGAGTTCTCGCTGGAAAGGAGATTAAATACAAGGGTAAGGAGGCAAAAGAAACTTGGCTTCCAGCATTTTTACCCGCAGTTGCAACGCAAAAAGCAATACCGCATTTAGCGAATTTACCCGGAAAAAATACTGTTTCTGCTCAGCCGCTGATTGATATAAATTACTTTTTGCCAAACGTTAAAAAGTTGGCTTTGGTGCTGGATACTTCTCGGAGTATGGCAACGGAAAATCAAGAACTCAAGGAGACTTTTGATTGGTTAAAAAAGAATGTTTTAGCTACAAATAGTGTGGATTTATATGTGTCTAGTGCGGCGGGTATGCAGCCGAAGTTGGTGGAAAATCTACGCAGTTTTGATGTGGGAAAGTTGACGTTTTACGGTACTGTTCAACTTAAGGATATTCTGCAACAGTTTGCACGGTTGCGCGGCAATAGAAGTTATGATACTGTATTCTTGGTGAGCGATCGCCACAGTTACGAGTTATCGGACGATCGCAAAACCAGCGTTTCTCTAACTGCACCTTTATGGACAGTGCATTTAGGAGGTTTGCCCCCTGGCTATGACGACGCTACTTTAAAGGTGATTCAAGATAGCGGCGGCGGAATTTCTACCGATATCAAAGAGGCAATGCAGCGAGTGGCGACGATGGCAGCGTCGGGGAAATCTGTAGTTAATGTTGTTGATGGTTATGCTTGGAGTTATGCCAAAACTCCGAAGGTGGCAGCAGGGGATCCGAAAATAACTAATGATGAAAATGAAGGTTTTAAACCGATAGCGGCGCGGCAGTTGATAACGGCACTTAGCAAGCAGAAAACTGCTAATCAATTGACTCAATTGGATGCGATGCACTCGCTTGCTAAAACGTTTAAAGTCGTCACGCCCTATTCTTCGATGATTGTGTTGGTTAATGACGAGCAAAGAGCGCAGCTAAAGGCGGCGGAAGGTAAAAACGATCGATTTGAACGCGAGGTAGAATCGGGTAAGGAGGAGTTGACGAAACCGAGCAATCCTTTGAATGTTTCGGGGGTTCCCGAACCGGAAGAATGGCTGCTTTTGGCAGTAGGGGCGATCGGGCTTTTGGCGATTTTCTACCGTCAACGGCGATCGAAAATGGTAGGTTGAAAGCTACTCCCTCGATGGTTCGGCGGTTGAAACCGCCACTACACAAAGGAAGTCTGCCTTCGCAGACTAAGAGACAGAATACGCAGATCCCCGACTTCTTCAAAAAGTCGGGGATCTAACAGCATAAGGAATAATGAATAATTAATCTATTTCTACAAAAACGCGATCGCCCTCAATCTTCACCGGATAAGATTCCAGCGCATCGGCTGGTGCATTCAAACATTTACCGCTATCTAACTGGAACTGATACTTGTGAAACGGACAGGTAATGATGCCGCTGTTTACCTTACCCATGTCGATCGGATATTCCAAATGACTGCAAGCATTGCGATAACAAGTGACATTCATGCCTTGACGGTTGAAAATCAGCGAAATGCCCTCAACTTTCATCTTGAAAATATCCGATTCGGGAATCTGATTTAGCGCTGTTATCTCTACCCACATATAATCTCTCTCGCTTTAAGTAAATTATGACCGACTGATTGGCGATCCTGAAATGCTATTATACTGATAATTTGTCACTTCAAATTCAAATTTATGGCAAAATTACCCGACCAAACTATCAGCACTATTTTCAGATTACAACAGCGGTTAGTTGCACTTCTCGACACAGCAACAGCAGCAGAATATTCCCTCTTACAGCAATTTGGCGAGACAGAGGAAACAATGCCTGAGTTAGAAGCAATTGATAATGTCAAGGAACGTCTGAGAATTCCCTACAACCGTTTGCACAGAATCTTGCAACAGGTAGCAGAATCTCAACCAGCAGCAACAGCCGATGTGCTAGACTTTTTGTATAGGACGATAGACCAGGGAGAGGCAATCGCCGATGCCTCAGAAGCCAGTATTCAAGAAATTAAAAGGAGTTGGAATCTGCCATGACTCAACAGCCCAGAATACCCGATTTAGAGACAAGACAGCAAAATGTTGCTAGGATGCGAGAATCTTGTCGCCTGCTTGATGTTTGGACGCTAAAGTTAGATGAAGTTCTGGCAATGTTAGAAGCTGATAACCGCCGTCAGCGACAGGAACGTTTAGAGGGCAAATATCGGCGAGTGCAAGAAAAAGTAGCGGAATAAGCGCGATCAATAAAGAGGACAAATAAGATTAACACTCCTCTTAAGCGATCGGCAAACTGTCCAATGTCTCCTACGGATGAATCTGACTCAAAATCAGCCGCAACCTGTCATAATCATCCTTCAGCAAAACACTCAAACTCCTCCCCGCTTCCACCAACCAAGATCGATCGCGCATCCGCAACTGATAAATCTCCCGAATCGTCGCCGCCGTCAGCGCATCCACCGGCGCATTAGTCACCCCCAGCAGCGTCCTCAAAAAATCCAACTGCACCGTAAAATCAATCACCTCATCCGGTTCGCAGCGATAAACCGCCTGGTGAATTTGCGGCGGGCGCGGTGGCAAATACTGATAAATTGTACCCCTCGATGGGCCGTGGCCGTTGAACCTTTCCGGCGGCGCTTCAAACCCCACAATCGCCACTCGAAACTCGGTTTTGAGCATCGCAAAAATCTGCGGTTGTTCTTCCCGCAACTCTTCCAGCGACAAACCCAAAGCCCGAGCTCTGTGCACGGAGTCGATCGGGCTAGTGGTAGCATAGTAAACCACGCCGTAGATTTGATTTTTCGACTGTTCATCCTCGGCCTTCACCCAACTCCCAAAAGGTGGCATCGCCGGAAAACTCAAGTCTTCCGGTTCCAAACATTGAGCCATAAACTCCGAAGTTGCCGTCTCAATGACCTCAGCAATGCGATCGGGATGGCGCTCTTTTGTTGCAAATTGGGGTAAAGGTAAACGCATAGTTTTTATTATTTGTTATTTGTTATGAGTTATTAGTCATCAGTCATTAGTAATTGGTTTTGTATGAGTTATTAATGATATTCAGTGAGTTTCCAGGTTTTGGCTAGCTTACCAATTCCCAATTCCCAATTCCCAATTCCCAATTCCCAATTCCCAATGACTAATGACTAATAACTAATGACCAATGACTAATTACTATTTCGCGCGGCCAGCCGTAGCATCCACGAGATCCAACTGCGAAAGGCGGAACGTGATCAGCTTGTCCCAATTGCCACCTTCAAACAATACCGCTACTTTCCCGTCGGTAACTCGCTGCACAAGTCCTTGAAAGCCGTAGTAAATCTCGCCCTTATCTTTAACTCGAACTGCCGAACCTGGAAAAATCATAATTCTTTCAATGTTAAGTTTGCTGTTTATAGTTTATCGTTTCTCGTTCTAGGACGCACTGCGACTCTGAGAAACCGGGTTTTTATCAATTCTAAGGCTACAACCTCTGTTTTTTCCTAAAAAACCCGGTTTCTCGGCACCCGTGCGTCCTCGACTAAGTTTGTTACGCTAAGGCTGCTACAGAAACCTTACCAGCAATGCGACCCGCGATCGCCCGCAACTCCCTCGCCGAAGCAGAATCCGGTTGCCCCACCACAATTGGCACACCGGAATCGCCACCTTCCCGCAGCGGAATTTCCAGCGGAATGCGGCCTAACAGCGGCACTCCCAACTCAGCAGCCGTCCTTTCCCCGCCACCGGAACCGAAAATATCATATTGCTTGTCAGGCATATCCGGCGGCACAAAATAGCTCATGTTTTCCACAATTCCCAACACCGAGACTCCCAACTGCTGGAACATCTTCAACCCCTTGCGGGAATCCAACAAAGCCACCGTCTGCGGCGTTGTCACGATTACCACACCAGCCATCGGCACCGCTTGCGCCATTGTCAACTGTGCGTCTCCAGTACCCGGAGGCATATCGACAATCAGATAATCTAAATCGCCCCAATTCACCTGATACAGGAACTGGCGGATGATTCCGTTCAACATCGGGCCGCGCCAAATCACGGGCTGGTCTTTCTCAATTAAAAACGCCATCGACACCAATTTGACACCGTAGTTAAAGGCCGGTTCGAGGCTTTCCCCGCTTTTTGAGTCCCTAACCATCACTTTCGCGTCTCCCAAACCCAACATATTTGGGTCATTGGGCCCGTAGATATCCGCATCTAGCAAACCCACCTTCGCGCCGGTTTGCGCCAGCGCTACAGCCACGTTTACCGCTACCGTGCTTTTGCCGACGCCGCCTTTGCCGCTGGATATTGCGATAATATTTTTGACTCCTTCTATGCCTTGGCGATCGACCATTCCCTTCTGCTGCGGCGTCTCCGCTGTCACCTCCACGGTCACTTTTTCCACTCCTGGCAACTTTTTGACCGCTTTTTGGCAATCTTCGACAATAAATTCTCGCAGCGGGCAAGCAGGCGTTGTCAGCACTAAAGTAAAACTGACTGTACCGCCGTCAATTTTAATGTTACGAATCATGTTCAATTCCACCAAACTTTTTTGCAGTTCGGGGTCTTGCACGGGTCGCAGGATCTCTAAAACTGAACTAATATCGAGTGTCTCGGGCATTGTGTTCTCCACCATAGCTCTGCAATTGGGTTAGCGAATTTTCGATCGCAGGTTTAAGTATATTTTTGTTGCTATTTTTTAATGTATCTTCATTGCGATCATTTGCAGACCTACGGTGGCATAATTACATGGCGACTGGATTTGGGAATCATCACCCATCTAAGATTCAAATCTGACAACAGAAAATTTTATGACAGTTTCTACAACACTTAAAACCGCGACTTCCCCGTTTTTGCCGCCGACTGACTCTAGAGCTAGAGTCAGCCAATTTATGAAAAGCCTACAAGACGAAATTTGTCAATCCCTCGAACAGCTCGACGGCGGCGGCAAATTTAAAGAGGACTCTTGGGAACGCTCCGAAGGCGGGGGCGGACGTTCTCGCGTTATGCGCGAAGGCAATGTGTTTGAAGGCGGCGGAGTCAATTTTTCCCAAGTTTGGGGCGAAAGTTTGCCTGCTTTGATTCTGGCCAAGCACCCAGAAGCTGCCGGTCACGATTTCTACGCCACTGGTACTTCGATGGTGCTGCACCCCCGCAATCCCTACTTACCTACGGTTCACCTGAATTACCGTTATTTTGAAGCGGGCCCGATTTGGTGGTTTGGTGGCGGTGTCGATTTGACGCCTTATTACCTGTTGGATGAGGATGCAGCTCATTTCCACAAAACTCTGAAAGCAGCTTGCGACAAACACCACTCGGACTATTACCAGACATTTAAACTCTGGTGCGACGAATATTTCTACCTGCCGCACCGCCAAGAAACTCGCGGCATCGGCGGTCTGTTTTTTGACTACCAAAACGCTCAAGGCCCGCTTTACCGCGACCAGAATGTCAAAGGGAAAGCTGCTGAGTACAGCAAAAAGGTCGGAAATCCCGAGCCGAGAAGCTGGGAGTCGCTGTTCGCCTTCATACAGGACTGCGGCCGCGCATTTTTGCCGGCTTACACCCCGATTGTGGAAAAGCACCGATCGAAAGCATACGGCGATCGCGAGCGCGATTTCCAACTTTATCGCCGCGGCCGCTACGTTGAATTTAACTTAGTGTACGATCGAGGCACGACCTTTGGCTTGCAGACCAACGGACGCACCGAATCGATTCTGATGTCCCTGCCTCCTCTGGTACGCTGGGAATATTGCTTCGAGCCAGAACCCAACTCTCCAGAAGCCGAACTCTACTCAAAGTTCTTAAAACCGCAAGATTGGGCGAATTGGATACCTCAGCAGTCACCGACCTGAGTTAAACTACTGGGAAAGTAACCACCGCGATAAATAGTAATAAATTTGAGGGAAGGGTCAGTGATTCATATTGATCAAAAAACCCACACGCTATCTGACGGTACAACAGTTATCGTCTTAGCACCGACAGGACGGTTGGACATCACGACAGCTTGGCAATTCCGCCTCAAGTTGCAAGAGTGTATTTCCAAACTCAGCCGCCATGTCGTCGTGAATCTTGGTCAGGTAAACTTTATCGATAGTTCTGGCCTGACCTCGTTGGTAGCAGGTATGCGCGATGCGGATAAAGTTAAGGGCAGTTTCCGCATTTGCAATGTTCATCCAGAAGCCAAACTGGTGTTTGAAGTCACCATGATGGATTCTGTCTTTGAAATCTTTGAAACGGAAGAAGAAGCTCTAGAGGGGGTGCCGCGCGCAAGTTGATGGCTCTGGCTGACATCGATTTCGGTGTAAGGACAATTTAAGAAGAAGACCGGGCGATTGAAATCGCGTCTACACAAACTCTCACCTGCCGACGCCGGTTAAAGACAAAGGCGGTGAAAATTACGTCATCTTCTTCTTTAGTCCGCGGAGGCGGACTTTGTTTGTCTAGACGCGGTTTCAACCGTACGTCTGATCATTGTTTGTGTAGGCGCGGTTTCAACCGCCATCTGATCTGATCCCAAGCGTATTAGCCAATATCTCAGAAGCAAAATCCTGACGCTTCACAAATCTAAAAGGGCCCATTAAAGCCCCCCAGATAGCCTTGCCTGTCGTGGGGCTTATTCCTTTGTCGTAGCTGAGAAATTCCTCGTCTGCGGCTTCAAATCCCAAGTCTACTTGGTAATTTTGCCCCTCGTAGGTAAAGCCGCAGCGAGTCCCCGCAGGCAGAGATGCTCGAAAGCGATGGCGGTTTGAACCTAAATTTTGCACCGCAATGCCGAGGGTGCAGCCCGGGAGGAGTTGGATTTGGTCGCTAGTTAGCTTTTCGAGCAACTCCCGATCGCGACCGGCTCCTTTGACGGCTGCAATGTCCTTAAACATATAATACTGAGCTTCTATCTCTCCGGGCGCTGTCTTCACGTGTCTCAGTTGCACGATGCGCGGGCGGTAGGGCTTGTCTAGTTCCAGAATGTTCGCTTGTTCGGCAAACAGGGCAATGCTGGGCTCGGAAAATAGAGTAACGGGCAGGGGTCTTTGCCACAAACGCAGGTGGACGTACCAAGCCGGATCTGCTAGCGCTTGTTCGCGGTTGTCAAATTCGCCTGCCATGTACTGGGCTAAAGCTGTTAATTCAGGAGAAATTGTCATGTTTGTTTGATTTTTGAGAAATTTAGCTTGACAATTAAAAATTATTGTGCTAGGGGAGAGCAGGGTCGGCAAAGTCACAAGATTAGATGTTTGACCGATCCCGGCTAAGGTATGATTGTAAAGATACTTGGCTTTTGTCCTCGTATTGCGACATATTAATTGTTGCTGCCGATCGCCCGCAAAATCTTCTCCATAAAATTTTGCCTCGCTGTGTCGGCGGCACTGCTAAAAAAAACTGGCAATTTTTGTCAGCCCGATCGCCGATCGACTCCCACGATTTTACTCACGCCGCGCCGTCCAATGCCGCTGCTGCAAAATTATTTATCTATAAGACTCAGGTGAACAATAACCGTACTGTTTCAGATACTAAGCGTAGTTTCTATACGATTCACACTCGACCGATCAACTCAATTTACCGTCGAGTGGTGGAAGAGTTGATGGTAGAAATGCACTTGCTTTCGGCGAATGCCGATTTTCAATACGACCCGATTTATGCTTTGGGCGTGGTGACAGCTTTCGATCGATTCATGCTCGGGTACGCCCCAGAAGCAGACAGACTTTCGATTTTTAACGCTTTGTGCAAGTCCCTAGAAGACGATCCCGATCGCTACAAACATGACGCTCACCGCTTGGAAAGCTTGGCAGAGCGACTTTCCGGATCAGAGTTGCTGTCGTGGCTCGATCGCTCGATTAGCTTTCAAGATGCAGGAGATTTGCAAGCGTCTTTAGGGGCGATCGCCAGCAACGCTCAATTTAAGTACAGTCGCTTATTCGCGATCGGCTTGTTCTCGCTGTTAGAAAAAGCTGACCCGGAGATGGTGAAAAACCAAGAAACTCGCAACGACGCGATCGCCAAAGTCAGCGCGGCCCTGCACCTGCCTGAAGACAAAGTTAGCAAAGATTTAGATTTGTACCGCAGCAATTTGGAAAAAATGGTGCAAGCGCGAATAGTGCTTCAAGATGTGATCCAAGCGGAACGCAAAAAACGGGAAAAGCGAGACACCACCAAAGTTACCGCCAGCCCGACTGCCGACTCTTCTGACAGCAGCAATTAATCGTTTGAAGGAAGTTCGGCAACGGATGAGTGTAACGGATGTAACGGATGTAACGGATGCTAGGAAGAGGGAAGAAGGAAGAGATTTTTTTGTTTTAAGTAACAAATAAAGGAAACTCTTAAATTTTAATTGTTTTTTCTTAAATTCTGACGGATGCCTTCTGACCTATGATTTGTACCTTCTTCCTTCAGATGAAAGTCGCTCAAAAACCAGAAATCCCGCTTTCTCAAGAAAGCGGGATAGACTTAACTGGCAAAGTGAGCGGTTAGTGGCGGTACTAAGGCTGCGGCTCAAAATTAGTGGCGTTAGCTTGCAGCCAAGTGCTTAGCTGTGAAAGAACTTCGTTTCCAGAAGACTTGCCCAAAGCTGTGGGGTTTACGGGTTCCGGCCTGTCCAAATTGCGGGCGATCGCAGAGTTGACTTCTTTGGAAATCAACTCGTGAAGTTGCTCTTTAGCCCTAGCCCTTTGAAAATGAGCTCCCTCTTCCGTCGTAGCGTACAGAGGTGGCAATCTATTTAAAGCATAAGCCGCAATATCTCCCACATCCAGACTCAGGTCGCTCGTCGCCTCAATTTCAGCCACCCTAGCGATCGCATCACTGAGCACCAACTCTTCCATCACATTGATGAACTGTTTGCGCGGCAGAACCACAACTTCCCCGGTCAACAAAGCTCCCATCAGGCGATCGAGAGCCATGTACTCTTCGATCGACAATTCCGAAGCAGTATTGCAGATCCGTCCCACCTCAGCTTCCATAGACGGCGTTAAATAGCCATCTTGCAAAGCCTGTTCCACAATTTTTTCAATACTCATATATGCTTCCCGCTCAACGGCATCATTAATACAGTTTTGTTTTGTAAAGACGCGATTGCTGGCGTCTGGAGATTCGAGTTTTGAGGGCCCTGTTTGAGAATTTTGTTACAGATTCTAACTCAATAGTGATCACCCTGAACAGTTATCAGCAGACCCCAGCCACAAACTTACCCCATAATTGACAGCTTAATTCATCAAAACCTGTAAAAAATCTTACTCAACTCCCTGAAGCCGCCAAGGCACCGGATCGACGGACTGCCCGTGCACGTACAGTCCCCAGTGCAGGTGAGGGCCTGTGGAAGCCCCGGTAGACCCCAAAGCACCGATTACTTGACCGGCTTTCACGAAATCGCCCTCTCTCACATCAATCCGGCTCAGGTGCATCAAAATACTTGCTACCCCTTGACCGTGATCGATACCGACGACATTCCCGTGGATTTTAAAGCCTTGGGATTCGCGTCCCACCAGAGACACCCGACCGGCGGCCGGTGCGACTACAGGGGAACCGTAATCACCGGCGTAATCGACGCCGCGGTGGTAGTAGTCTTTAGCAAATACTCCATTATAGTACCGGCGTACGCCATAAGTAGTGGTAATTTCGCCGGAGTTGGGGCGCAACAATTTGCCATCCCAGAATTTTTGGGGTGTCACCAGTGCTTTAAATGCGTCTACGCGATCGAATTCCGCGTCAGTACCTTCCTCGTCTTTACCCGGAGGTAGCCTGATAGACTGAGTGGGAAAATCTCGATCGCGCACTTGCACGCTCAACTTCTGCACTTGTCCGTCACCTGCGACTTCTACCACGCGGGCACCGGGTTTCTCTACCGGTGTCGTCGGTAGCAGGGCCCGAAAACGGCGATTGCCGATCGCAAATGCGGGGTAGTTTTTCTGTTGTAAAGAAACTTTTGGAGTTTCCCCGCCGTTACCGTCAACCTGAATGATTACCGACAGCGTATCACCCAGTTCGGGATTTGGCGGCGTCACCACTACCTGCAAAGCTTGCACCGGCAGGGCAAAACTCAGAAAGCCGGCAACAATTGGCGCGATCGAACTAGCCGTTAACTTGTTTGCTTTCAACCGCCGCCACCGGGAAATAGCACCCACAGATATTTTCGCACTTTGCCCGCAGTTGCCTCGATTCACAGTCATGAGCATAGTTAGGCTTCCTTAACCTTTGTCAAGCTAATGTTACACAAAGCTTGTAATTTTAGCACTTTTTTTGTGATCCGATAGCCTCAGATGTACGGTGCGTCGGGCTCGCCAATATTCGCATCAAATCGACAATCTCACCCCGACGCACAATTAGCTTGCTTGTGCCTTCGGAAGAAACCTTTTTTCAACTATATTTTTCCGCAGATAAACTGTCAAAGGTTTTTCTATCAAAGAGTAGAATATGCAGCCGCAAACTACGGCAAACAATGCCAGTATAGACGGAGCAAAGAAACCGTCGAAATATTTTCCTAAATTTGCCTTTTGCAGAATTTTTGTACTTGCTGATATCACCGGGCTGTGGATCAGAAATATTGAATACGAGGCATCACCCAGGAAGATGAAAAAATAAGGAATTCTTGGAGAATCCTTGAGGTCTATCGAGGTAGAAGCAATGACGATCAGACCTGCCAGCACTGCAAAAGTATTGATGCGCTCGAACTCAACGTTGCCCCAAGCCACCAGCATTGCTAAAATAACATATCCTAAATTTGCTATACCAAACAATATCCACCTGTAATTGGTGATTTTATTGTTATATTTGATCGCAATGTACCCAGCCAAGCAGCCCAAAACAAATTCTAGATTCATATTCCCAAATACTGTGTTCAGCAAGAAAGCAGAGTCTCCGAAATTTAGGATTTCTAAAAAATGTAGCAGGGTGACAAATAGCCAAGCCGAAAGTAGAGGAATAGACTGTTTAGGCTTTAGCCAGATAGCTATGCTGAACAATACATAAAAATATATTTCGTAAACTAAAGTCCAACCTACATCTAGAATGGGCTTGTCATTTTGAGGTATCAAGAGCAGCGACACAATTATGTGTGCCAAACTTAAATCTTTCTCGTTCCCAAAACCGGGAATTACTAGAAAGAAACACAAAACTGTCAGAGTAATTATCCACTAGATCGGGTAAATTCGCACGCAGCGCTTGACTAAAAACGATTTTAACTGGTCTTTTTTGCCTAGCGCCGATCAATGAACGTACACCATGATAAAACCGCTCAATACAAAAAAGTAATCAACACCACTCCACCCAGCCTGAAAGAGATTAAAAAAAGTAACTTGATTTAATCTCTCCATGCTCATCTCGTTCAGATGAAACATTACCACCAATAAAGCAGCAATCCCTCGATAGACCTGTAATAGATTAAGCCTTTTGTGCCCAGTTGAAGTCTTTGTCATCGCAAAATACCTCGATTCTTGGCGACTGTTGCAGTTGCTCTTCAACTATAGTCAACGCTTCAAACACAGTCAACACATTAGATACTATAATATAACTTTACACTTTTTTCATAAAGTTGTGCAAGAAGACTTCCGACTGATCGTTGACTTAGTTCTAGTTCTCGCTGCTGCCGCAGCAGGAGGACTCTTTGCATCGCTGTTGCGACAGCCGGTAATTCTCGGCTATCTCCTGGGAGGGATCGTAGTTGGGCCCGCCGGTTTGGGGCTGATTAAAGAATTAATTCAGGTAGACACCCTGGCTGAATTCGGGGTTGCCTTTCTGTTATTTGCCTTGGGAGTAGAATTTTCTTTCGCCGAACTCCAGAAAGTTAAAGCCATTAGTTTGGGCGGGGGGGGCTTGCAAATTGTGCTGACGATCGCCTTTACTACTGCAATTTCCTTAGCCGTAGGCTGGGTAGAATCCCCCGCCCAAGGCGTGTTTTTAGGGTCGATTCTGTCGCTTTCCTCGACAGCAGTTGTACTCAAATGCTTGATGGAACGCAATGAAGGCGGTACTTCCCACGGGCAAGTCATGCTGGGAATCTTGGTAGTTCAAGATTTGGCTTTGGGGCTAATGCTGGCAGTTTTGCCGGCCCTCAATCAGCCCGCAGAGGCGATCGGCATGACGGTAGCGTGGGCCCTGCTGCGGATCGGCTTATTTGCTGCTGGTGCTGTAGTCGCGGGGATTTGGATCGTACCGCAATTGCTGCGCTACCTCGCGAAAACAGAAAGCCGGGAACTGTTTTTGCTGGGAGTTGTGGTTTTGGCTTTAAGCATTGCCCTGCTGACAGAATATTTGGGTTTCTCGATCGAGATGGGCGCCTTTGTGGCGGGTTTAATGATTTCCGAGGTGGAATATGCCGACCAAACTCTAACTTACGTTGAGCCTTTGCGAGATATTTTTGCATCCTTATTTTTTGTCACCATCGGAATGTTAATCGACCCGCTGTTTCTCTGGAACCATCTAGAGTTAATTCTGGGACTGGTATTTCTAGTATTTGTCGGTAAATTCTTGATTATAACGCCGATCGTCCGACTATTTGGCTATCCGCTAAAAACAGCATTAATCACAGGTTTGGGTTTAGCTCAAATCGGAGAATTCTCCTTTGTTCTCGCTAGTTCTGGTCAAGCATTAGGGCTGGTTTCGCGAGATGTTTACTTGTTAATTTTAGGGACAACGGCAGTCACCTTGGTACTGACTCCGTTTGTCTTGAGAAGCGTGCCGCAGTTATTCAAGTGGGCAGAAAATTTCGGGCCTTTGCAGCGGTATTTTGACGAAACATCTCAACCTGTGGAAATAGCTGAAACTTTGCCAGAACAAAATCATGTTGTGGTTTGCGGCTACGGGCGAGTCGGCAGAAATTTAGTCAAAATGCTGCAAAGCCGCAATTGTTCAATTGTGGTGATCGATGAGTCAGAAAGCAGAATTCAAGAGTGCAGAGTGCTAGGAATTCCCTACATTTACGGGAATGCTGCCAGCTTGCACGTATTGGAAGCCGCTGGGGTGGAACGGGCCGCCTCAATGGCGATCGCCCTTCCCGATCCCATGAGCACTCGCTTGTGTCTGAAGCGGGCTTTAGAATTAGTTCCAGATTTGGATATTGTCGTGCAGGCCAACCAAGATAAAGACATCGAATTGCTTTATCAACTAGGGGCCTGGGAAGTTGTGCAGCCAGAGTTTGAGGCTAGTTTAGAACTGTCGGCCCACTTGCTAGCCGGCATGGGTGTCTCGGCAATGGCGATTGGGCGGGAAGTGCAGCAAATTCGCAGCAGCCGCTATCTGGAATTGCGGCCTGCGCGGGAACCTCTTGCTATTTCGCGAGATTTGAAAGTGGCGGTTCGAGATCTTAACAGCGATTGGTACAACTTGCCTTCAGGTTCTCCCATCGCTGGGATGACTCTGGAAGAAACTAACTTGCGCCAGTTGACAGGGGTCAGCGTGATGGCGATCGTCCGCCAAGATGGCGAGGAAATTGATTATCCCAACGGCAAGACAGCTTTGCAGTCTGGCGATCGAGTTTTGGTAGTGGGAGAACCGGAAGAAATCATCAGCTTTGAGTTGCTGGCGAAGGGCGAAGTTGCAGTGCCGCAGGGCGGTAGTTCTTGCCAGTGGCTGAGGCTGCCAGCCAACAGCCTTTGGGCGGGCAAAAAACTGTCAGAGGTAGATTTGCTGATCCAGTACGGGGTGCAGGTGCGGGCAATCCGCCGGGAGGGGAAATTTACTCGCTGGCCGGACGCAACTACCAGTTTGCAAGAGGGCGATCGTTTGTTGCTGTGTGGCGGCTTCTACGAGCTCGGTTTGATGCAGCGGACGGCCTCACCGCCGGTTCGGCCACCTGCCTTAAAGCTGCCTTTTCTCACCGCTCAAGTCAGCGAAAAGCTGTTTAGCGATTAGTCATTAGTCAGTAGTCATTAGTCAGTAGTCATTAGTCATTAGTCATTAGTCAGTAGTCATTAGTCAGTAGTCATTAGTCAGAAGGAAGAGGGAAGAGGGAAGAGGGAAGAGGGAAGAGGGAATATTTTCCCCATCTCCCCCTCTCCCCATCTCCCCATCTCCCCCTCTCCCCTTCTCCCTAACTCCTCACTTGTTGGGTTTAATATAGGCAATTGCCGATCGCGAAATCATAATTTGTGTTTCTGAGGGATCTAGGAGGCAAAGACAGCTATTGTCCTGCCAAAAAATTCTGCCGGCTAGCAAGTCGCCGGTCATGAGTTTGATCTCTACCTGTTCTTTTTCTTTGATGTAGCTTTGTATTAAGCGAATGCTGGGCAATCCGGTCTCAAATTCAGACATACTGGGAAATGGGTAATTTGGTCATTGGTCATTGGTCATTAGTCATTAGTCATTAGTCGTAGGGTGGCCAACTGAGGAGTGAGGATTGAGAACTAATGACATCCGGGCGGGACGCAACTGGCAAATGAGTAATGACTTAATGACTTTATGCAGTGTATCAACTAATCAGTTTTAACCAAAAGAGGTTTGTTTTTATGCCGATCGAGTTTGCGAAGTATCACGGCCTGGGCAATGATTTTATTCTGATTGACAACCGCCACTCCTCAGAACCAGTTTTAACACCAGAACAAGCTGTCGAAATGTGCGATCGACATTTCGGGATTGGCGCAGACGGCGTGATTTTTGCTCTCCCGGGTCAAAACGGCACTGACTATACGATGCGGATTTTTAATTCCGACGGTTCGGAACCGGAAATGTGCGGCAACGGGATTCGCTGTTTGGCTAAGTTTATCGCCGATTTGGAAGGTGAGAAGGCGAAAACTGACTACCGCATCTACACTCTGGCGGGTGTGATTAGCCCCGAATTGCGATCGGACGGTCAAGTAAAGGTGGATATGGGAGTTCCCCGACTGCTGGCTGGGGAAATTCCCACAACTTTAGGTGAACCGGATGCCAAAGTGATAGATGTGCCGATCGAGGTAGCTGGTAAATCTTGGTCTGTTACCTGTGTCAGCATGGGTAATCCTCACTGCATTACTTTTGTAGACGATGTTTCGGCTGTTGCTTTGGAAACTGTCGGGCCCGGGTTTGAGCACCACCCTGTCTTCCCGCAGCGCACTAATACCGAATTCATTCAAGTAATACGATCGGACTACGTAAAAATGCGGGTGTGGGAAAGAGGCGCAGGTGTTACTCTAGCTTGTGGGACTGGTGCTTGTGCTGCTGTGGTGGCTGGGGTGTTGGTCGGGAAGTGCGATCGGACAACTGCTGTTGAACTCCCCGGCGGTGTTTTGGAAATCGAATGGGCCGAAGTTTCTGGGCGGATTTACATGACCGGGCCGGCACAGCGAGTATTTACTGGTTGTATTAGTCTTTAGTCATCCAGTCATTAGTCATTGGTCATCAGTCATCTATGGGTGGTTTAAGGCAGTTTTTTGTATAATTGACAAAAAAATCAAATTGGATAATTCAAAATTTTTCTTGAATTCTGACTCAGGTCTTCCCCGTTGAGAACTAATGGGCTGCGGACTAATGACTGCTGACTAATGACTAATGACTAATGACTAAAATCTAAAATCTAAAATTTACTAGGTGAATGTGCATGGCTGGAGGTATTTATCTGATTCAGGACGACGACAGGCTGGTAGAAATGATGGAACAGCCCTACGACTCGGAAGACCAGTTACAAGATTTGCTAGTAACTTATCCGAATTTGATCGCGGGAGACCAAATCGATCGGGCGACGGCGCGCAGGTGGCTGTTAATTTCGCGGGAAGCAGCAGCGCCCACCGATGAGGAAACAGCCGTCCAGTGGTCGCTGGATCATTTATTTCTCGACCAAAATGCAGTTCCTACTTTGGTGGATGTCAGGCGAACTCCTAATGCCGAACTGCGGCAAAAAGTTTTGGGTCAGTCGATCGACTATGCTGCGAATGCGGTAGTTCACTGGCCGGTCGATTCAATTATTGCTCTGTTTGAAGCTAATTGTCGCGATCGGGGTCGCGATCCCGAACAGATTTTTGAAGAGTTTCTCGGTGAAGATGTGAATGAAGACCTATTTTGGCAGAAGGTTAAAACTAATTTGCAAGCGGGTAAAGTTCGCCTAGTATTTGTAGCTGACGAGATTTCCGCTGAAATGCGCCGAGTTGTGGAATTTCTCAACGAACAAATGGACCCCGTTGAAGTTTTGGCCCTGGAAATTAAGCAGTATATAAGTGAAGACGGTTTGAAAACGTTGGTTCCCAGAGTGATCGGTCAGACAGCCGAAGCACAGCAGAAAAAATCTAGCGCAACGCGCGAAAGAAGGCGCTGGGATGAATCGTCATTTTTTGCGGAAATCAAAGCTAGACGGGGCGCGGACGAGGCGCAAATGGCAAGAGCAATTTACCTTTGGGCAAAAAGTCAAGAACCCGAAGTTCAAATCCATTGGGGAACGGGGGACACCTACGGCGGTTTCGTCACTCAATTGCATCAAAGGGGAAGAAAACCATATCAGTTATTCACTGTAGATATTGCTGGTAGAATGGAGATTTCTGCTGACAATTACGGTTCCGGGCCACCGTTTAATGCAGAACAAAATTGGCTAGAATTGAGAAATAAGCTGAGTTCGATCGGTCTCTCGCTACCTACAGAACCTGGAGAGAGAAGGTCTCCGAGTCTGGCTTTATCTACTTTGGAAGACGAATTTGCCCTCCAGCAAGTTATGGAAACTTTTGACTGGGCGATCGAGCAAATTAAAACGTTATAGTCATTGGTCAGTAGTCAGTAGTCAGTAGTCATTGGTTATTAATTGTTGGCTGACGTTATTTGTCCGATGTCTTGATTCTACAGTTATTAGTTGTTTGCTGCTGACCAATGACCAATGACCAATGACTACTGACCAATGACTAATGACTAATGATAGCGAATATTAGCTTGTTTCAAACGTCGCAAAGCTTCTCCCAGCCGATCGCAATCTGCAATTAAACTAATTCTCACATATCCTTCGCCGCCCGGCCCAAAAGCATTGCCAGGAGTCACCACAACACCCGTTTGCTGCAAAACATTCAGGGCAAAATCAGTCGAACTCATGCCCGGAGTGCAGGGAACCCAAAGATACATTGCAGCCAGAGGTTTAGGAATATTCCACCCCAATTCTGCCAATCCTGCAACCATAAAATCGCGGCGTGTGCGGTAGCGTTCCTGCACTTTGTGCAAGTAACTATCGGGTAATTGCAGTGCAGTTTCTGCTGCTGCTTGCAAGGCGGAAAATATACCGTAATCTAGGTTAGTTTTTAAAGTGCGTAAACCTTGAATAATCCGGCTGTTTCCTACTACAAAACCGACTCGCCACCCTGCCATATTATAGGTTTTAGACATCGTATGAAATTCGACGCCGATTTCTTTTCCGCCGGGAATTTCTAATAGACTTGTCGGTTGATACCCGTCAAAGGCTAATTCCGCATAACACAAGTCGTGAACCAGCAAGATTTGATGTTTGTGTGCGAAAGCCACAATATCTTTATAAAATTCGCGGGGGGCAGTTGCTCCAGTCGGATTGCTGGGATAATTAAAGTAGAGTATTTTGGCTTGTTCGGCTACGCTGTCGGGAATGTCGGCTAAGTCAATTACCCAGTCGTTTTCTGGTTTGAGGATGATGTTGTGAACTTTTGCACCGGCGATAATCGGGCCGCGAAATAATACGGGATAAGCGGGACTTGGTACTAATATTACGTCCCCTGGATTGATATAGGCGATCGCAAAATGTGCTAAACCTTCTTTAGAACCCAACAAAGGCAATGCTTCGCTTTCTGGATCGAGTTCAACATTGTAGCGGCGGCTGTACCATTTAGTAATAGTACGGCGGAAACTGGCAGTTCCTTCAAAAGGTGGATAGCCGTGATTTGCAGAATTTTGGATGGCTGCGACGGCCGCTTCTACTACTGGTTGAGGAGTGGCACCGTCGGGGTTTCCCATTCCTAAGTCTATTAAATCGAGTCCTTGTTCGCGGGCGCGGGCTTTGAGTTCGTCGAGACGGGCAAATACGTAGGGCGGTAGTTTTTGCAACCTGTCAGCAGGGGTAATCCAATCCAAGGTCATTTGTTTTTTGTCAGTTGTCAGTTTTCCTGGTTTGTAGTAAGGACTTCAGTCCTTGCTAGCACAGCCTTTTCAGAACTTTAGTCCTTACTACAAAAGGTTTTAATGCTTGATTTTCAATTCTCCCACAGGTGCGGTAGTAGAAACCATCGCCGCCATTAATTGTTCGGGTACGACTTTAAACGGCAGTCTGTGGATGTCAGAGTTGGGATTGCAGGCTATGTCGGCGGCCTGCTGCAATTGTGTGAGGCTAATGTCTCCGAGTCCTAGATTGTCTAAAGTTTGGGGCAATCCAATCTCGGTGTAGAATTTTAGCAGTTGCTGTCTGGCGGTGGCTGCGAGTTGATTGTTTTGCAGCATTTCTTCTAACCGCAGTTGCACTAAAATGCCGTAGGCGACTTTTTCTCCGTGCAATGTGCCGTGACTTGCTAATAGATGAGTTAGGCCGTTGTGGACGGCGTGGGCGGCGACGGTGCGACATTGGGCACCGCCAATTCCGCCGATTACTCCTGCTAGCAATACGGCCGCATCTGTGACTTCTTGCCAGGTTTCGCTACCGGGTTCTTTGAGGGCGGCGGCTGATTTTTGGAATAAGATATCGCGCAGGATTCTAGCTTGTTGGACGGCGGCAATTATCATTGTCTGTTCGGAGTGTCCGCTGCTGACTGATGCTTCGTACCATTTGGCGATCGCATCTCCAATTCCTGCTACTAATGTCCGCTGCGGTGCGGTTTGAATTAAGCCGTAGTCGAGGATTAATAAGTCGGGACATCTGGCTAATGTGACATCGTATTGGAATGCGCCTTGTTCGGAATAAATGTTAGAAAGGGCTGTCCAAGCGGCGCAGGTGGCTGCTGATGTCGGTATGGTGACAATGGGAATTTGACACTGATGGGCTAGGAGTTTGGCTGCATCCAAGGCTTTGCCGCCGCCGACGCCGATGATGAAGTCGGCTTGATGGGTTTGGACGGCTTCGCGGAGGGTTTCGAGGCTGGTTTCGCTGCAATCCTTGCCGTATGCTGTTTCGGCGGATTGTAGCTGCTGCTGTTCGAGGATTGGTTGCAGGTAGGGTTGGGCGGCGGCGAGGGAGTTGCTGCCGCCGACGATTAGCGGCCGTTTTCCGCAACTGGCGATCGCATCTCCGGCTTGTGATAGGGCTTTTTGACCCCGCAACACACGGGCGGGAGCAATTGTCAAGGAATAAATTGCAGTTGGGGTGGCGGTTTTAGTGCTTTGGGTTTGAGTCATCGAACCACTGGATAAGTGACGAGAAGGTTGACGCTTTGCAGGATTGCTGGATTTTATAGGATAACTCTAACCCATGTTGGGCGATCAGGTAAGTTTTGTAAAGTTTTTATTAAGTATTGTGCGGCGTTGGGGGATGGGAGGGGGGAGTTGAGGGGCGATCGGTATAATGAATTTACGGCCAAGCATTGGGGAAGCACGATCGCACTTTACGATACGCAAAAATCTACACCCAAAGCAGAAACAACGATAAAATATGACGTTGAGCAAACCTACTATTCTGTCGATCGTTCTTTTATTAGTGCTAGGAAGTTCAATTTTCCTAAATATTCTGCTTTTGGGTCGAGCCAAACAGTATTATCGCGAACTCAATCAAACTCGTTTAGATCCTCTGGGATTGAACAACCATCCTATAAATGCCCAGCCAGTTACTAATACCAAGCAAACCCGTGTGGTTTTCTTTGGTGACTCCAGGGCCGCCAGTTGGACATCACCTAATCTCGGTGAATATGAGTTTATTAATCGGGGAATTGGTTCTCAAACCTCTGTTCAGGCGATCGAGAAATTTACCTATCATGTAAGTTCCTTAAAACCCAAAATCGTAATTATCCAAGTTGGTGTCAACTATCTGAAAATCATTCCCTTGTTTCCAGAAAGCAGAAATGCGATCGTTGCCAATTGTGAAGCTAATATTAAGCGAATTGTCGAAAAATCTAAAAAACTAGGTGCAGTTGCGATCGTGACTACTATTTTCCACGTCGGAGAAGTGCCGCTAGAGCGCAAGCCTTTTTGGTCGGATGAGATAAATCTGGCGATTAAAGAAGTGAATTCCTACATCGCCACCTTAGCTGGAGAGGAAACTCTACTATTTGATACCTTCCCTATTCTTGCAGATAGTTAGGGCCTGATCTTGCCAAAATATAGCTCCGATGAACTACACTTGAACTCACAGGGGTATGCGATTCTCAACCACAATCTTTCGCAACTACTAAATACAAGGGAACGAAGAAAATTATAGAGATGAAGCACGTTAACTTAGCAGAGGATGCTATCATGGAAATTAACTGGCAATCCCTAGCCCAGATCGAAGAGCTCAAAGAATATTTTGAGGCTGATTTCTGTGTTTTTCAGGAACGAATTGAGTATTATATTGAGGAATTCCAGAAGATTGACGAAAAAGATCTGGATAAGCTGGCAATTATACGAGTTCTCGAAGTGACCAATGGTTGTACTCAATGGGCATTTCGGCGAAAAAATGAGCAATGTTTATCGGTAGAACAGACTCGGGAGTGCATGAGAGTTGTGATTGGGTTTATTAAAGATAAGAAAGTGGACTTACCCAGTGGAAGGTCTATTCAATTTGCCTTACCCATTCAAAAGTTGATGGGTGAAGTCCGCCAACTTTACCTGGATGCCTTCAAGAATAATGTCCAGGGCGCCGACCAAGAATTCTACGAATCTTCTACTGCTCAATTCTTAGTATATGGTCGCCAACGTTTAAATACTGCAATGGAATTAGTAAAACAGGAATTTGAGTCTTTGTTTACCACATACTATATCGAAAAGGGTCGTAATTATATTGTTCCATATATCGAGGCGCTTCCTCCTGAAAATCCATGAAATGGGGGAAAGCATCCAAATTGTCATATTGTCAGTATCAATACAAAATCACCATCACAAACTTTATGTCCCAGCCCGATCGATCCGCCTTGGAAGCTCGAAATAGATTAGTCGCTATGTTTGTGTTGCTCTGCATCCTAGATACTACGCTGGTAATGATGGCGCGGGATAGATGGGCCATTGGACGCATTTTACTCACAATTGTAGTGATGTATTTTGTTATACAGGGTAGAAAATGGGCAAAATGGCTTTTGATAGGTATCTGTACATTGGTAGCCGTCCTTTTAATGACGATGATTCTTGTAAGTTCAAAGCTGTCCACAGTCCTCGTCCTAGGGAGTTTGATCCTGGTCTTGATGAGCGCCATCATTCCTATGTATATGGTCAGTAGCAAAGATTTAAATCGTTACTTCTCCTGGAAAAGACAAAATTATTCCCAATAGCCTCAGTGGATTAAATTTGATCTAAACAACAGCACCGCCTAACAACACGCACCAACTGCGGAGAGTTGAACTGTTGTGATGCAAAGGCGATCGCCGCCTGCCAAAGCTGCATACCAGCTAAGCGTGATTGGCAGGCTGGTAAGTGGGTTCTGAGAAGTTTATTGGTACTCAGTGTTTTTGCAACAGAGCCGATCGGGTTGCCCGAACTAGCTATCGGATCGAGCTAGGAGTGCCGCGAAACTGGCACTTGAGTTTTATACTCGATTAGCTTCCTCTATAAGTTGAGTAGCCATATGGTGAAAGTGTAAGAGGGATGTGGTAATGAGAGTTGTCTTTGATTTCAAAGACAATTTCTACAAATGGGTAAAGGCTCTCGGTTCTCTTCTGATTGAAATAGCTTTTTGTGTAAAATGTCAACTTATAGGTTCCTTTGTTGTCGCTATTAGTCGGCAAAAAGTCTTTGATGCGCCCATTACTATCTGTCTCTTTTTTAGAAACTGTGCGCCACAGATCATTTTTATCGAGTTTATAAAGTTCGATCGGTACTTGTGTCGCGGGTTGCCCCATCGAAACGTCCAAGATGTGGGTTGAGAGTTGATAGTTATCACTTTGTGCAAAAGCATTAGCCTGAATTGTTATTACCATTATTAGAGTAATACAGCGGATTCCAGGTTTATGCAGTACAGTAGCAGCAGTTTGTAAACCAGTTTTTAAAGTGCTTAATATTAACTAAATCAAGCGCAGTAGCTAGTAAAACGTCAACCATCTTGGTAGTAGTGGGCGAAAACTTACGT
>JANYGO010000368.1 GCA_025362325.1 Cyanobacteriota bacterium
CGAACACCCCATCCTGCAATCCACCAACATCCTCAATCCCCACTGGGTGACAGAAGGCATCTATGCCCTCCTCAGCGATGAGGAACTTAAAGTCAAAACCAAAGGCATTCTCACCTACGCCGACCTCAGCCGCATCCTGAATTCAACTAAATATCCCAGCCACCGCTACCACTGTCTCACCGAGTTGATGGGCGAATTTCAACTCTGCTTTCCCCTCGGCCATTGTCCCGCGCCAACTTTCCTCATCCCCGGCATTTTGCCCAAAGAAGAACCGCAAAACACCGAACTTGCAGGCGAAATTTTGGAATTTCAGTATCACTATCGCATCCTCCCCGACAGCATTCTCTCCCGTTTCATCGTCCTGATGCACGAGAAAATCCACAACTGCACCCGCTGGCGCACGGGGGTTATGCTGGAGTACAGGGAAGGCGCTGAGGTGTACAACATCGCCCGGATTAAATCTGACCCGGAAGATGAGAAAATCTTGATTGCCGTTAGCGGGCGGGAATCGACGCGGCGTTCTTTCCTCAGCATGATCCGCGATACGTTTACCAAAATCCACAATTCTTTTGCCAATCTGGAAATCAGTCAATGGGTGCCGGTTCCCGGTTATCCCGATGCCGATCCGCTGGATTATGATGAATTGCTAGGGCTGGAGGATATGGGCGAGAATACAGTGCGTGTCGGCAAACTCAAACTCAAACTCGATTTGCGGCAGTTGCTGGATGGGTATGAGTCGATCGAACTTCGGCGCAGAAACCAAATGGGCGATGAAATGGAAAAATCTTATGGAAGAGAATATCAAGACATTGTAGATATCGCTAAACTAGCGGTTAGTAGACCCATCAGTAATACAGCAGAAGCAAAAGTTATGACTCAAGATTCTTCCAAAACTAACAATTTCAACGGCCCGATTTCTGCTGGTGCGATCGGCGACCAAGCTACAGTTACTGACAGCACATTCATTCAAAACAATAACGCGAATACCGCTGAACTTCTGCAACTAATTTCATCAATGCGCGAAACCGCCTCGCAGTTCCCCGAAGACATCCGAGATGGCATAATTTACGATATTGAAGCTGTCGAAGTCGAAGTCAAAAAACCGGATAAAGAACGGGACAATACCAAATTAAAGACAATATTAAAACGTATTGTAGCGACGAGTCTTGCGATCGGAGTTGGCTTTGCAGGTGCTGTTGATTTTGCTAATAGTGCGATCGATGTCGGTCAAAAGCTGGGTATCGAACTCAAGCTACCGTCAGGACGCTAAATCATTTAAAATTAAGGTGACTGGGGCGATGATCGCCCCGATCGCCCCAAAAACCTCGGTGTTGCCATGCGAAAAATTGTACTATATATTGCATCTAGTTTGGACGGTTATATCGCGCGATCGAATGGCGATATTGACTGGCTGTTTACAGACCAAAATTACGGCTACACTAAATTCTTAGATAGCATCGATACGGTGCTCCTGGGCCGAAAAACTTACGACCAAGTTCTAACTTTTGGCGAGTATCCGTATCAGGAAAAAAAGAGTTATGTTTTTACGAAAAATCGAGATTTTCAAGCCACTTCTGATGTCGAAGTAGTAACACATTTAGAGAGTTTTGTCAAGGATTTGCGCTTGCTTGAGGGCAAAAATATTTGGTTGGTGGGAGGTGCTCTGCTGATTCGCGATTTCCTGAATCAAAACTTTGTCAACGAGGTTATTCTCTCGGTTCATCCGCTTATTTTGGGCGATGGAATTCCTTTATTTGCTAATCCCAATACTACAGCTTTGCAGTTAACTGGATGTCAGACATACAGTTCTGGTATGGTTCAGCTATCTTACGATGTGGCGGCTTGAGGGCACGCCCAATTGCTAAGTCGCTTGCAAAAATACTGTCGGTTGGTTATCAAAAAACGTAAGATAAAACTTAGTAATCTGGCTGATGATGAAATGTGTTTGCGGCTTGTTGCTATTAATATCTTTTTTCTGGGCGCTTCCTGCTGAGGCATCTGTATGCCGCAATTATCAAGGGCGCGAGATTTGCATTGTCGATATCAAACGCAGTGCGAAAAACTATTGGGAATACAGGGTAATTCTGAGTGTTGAAGGAGTGAAACAGCCTCTAGAAGTCTACAATTGCCGCGATCGCACTACAGTTAAGAAAGATGGCACTATTTTGAGGTTTGGACAAAACAACCCTGGTGAAATCGTCTGCGGTTTTTTTAATCAGAAATAGAGGCGGGGGTTGGAGACGGCGGTTGAAACCGCGTCTACACAAACGAAACCCGCCTCCGCGGGTTGGAGACGGCGGTTAGAATTTGCCGTCAACTGCTGACACGCAACGTTCGCAAATTAGCGGATGTTCGATCGACTCTCCGACATGAGTAGAATAGTTCCAGCATCGATCGCACTTATGGCCACCCACCTTAACTACACCAATCGCCAACTCTGGAGATTCGTAACTGTAGGGCAATCCTGCAATCACCACGTTCGATTCAACCAGTTCGACTTCTGATGTGATAAATAAGTACCGCAGTTCGTCTACGGCGTTGCTAGCCTTCGCAGAATCAGGCATCAAAGTGATGTTAGCCAGGATTTCCGACTGTTTATCGATCGCACTTAATGTCGCTTTCGGCATTTCAGGCGCTTTCACAATAGCCATTTCGGCGGTTGCTGTGGCCATTTGTGCGATCGGCTGTAACTCTACAAGCACCTTTTTCGGCACTTCTATTACAATCGGCTGTTGTTGGGTAAACACAATCGCCGCGTCATTTCCAGCCACATCTAACTTCAGCAACTCAACTTGTGCAGCAAGTTCTTGACGATTTTCAGCAAACAATAAGTTACGGAAAACAAACCACAGCGTGAATAGGAAACCGAGCACTTCAAACAACTCACCCAACATCGGAACCTGATTAATCGTATCCAAAACTGCGATCGTTATTCTACCAGTCAGCAACACAGAACCTAACAGCCCAAGTGTGACGATCGCCTTTTGGTATTCTGTGAAGAAGTTGCCCATATACTCAGGCAAATCAGTCAAAAACTGGGCGCTTTCATCTAACAATTGCTGCCATGCCGCAGCCGACGGTTCAGCAACAGGCGCATACTCGATTACCTCAGAAGGCTGATTCCCTTTTTCGACAGTTTCCACAGCATCAATTGTCTTGACAGTCAAGACTTTGGCAACATTTGCTGCTTGTTCTTCCTGTTTATCTTGTACTGCTTTGGCTTTCTCCTCTGCGGCTAACTCGATGACTGAATTTTGCGATCGCACATAATCCACCAATTCTTCGCTGCTGGGATTCAAAGCTTGCAATTGCTGTCTTTTCTCAACATCAGGAACATACAATAAAACCTTAGCTTCCAAAGAAGAACCGATCGCCTTTTGGGTCCTCGCCTGTTCCAAAACCTTGTTAACGTCCCCGCGCACTTGCCGCAAATATTGCCAGCGCGCAGCCAATTCTGGATTGTGCCATGAAGCATCGAGTTGCACCCAACCCGCTTCAAATACTGACTTGTAGGGAGTTGGATAGGGAAGATACTGCCAAATATCCTCAGCCATGTGACACAACACAGGTGCGATCGCCCGTGCTAAATTCTCGATTGCGATCGCAATTACCGTCTGACAACTGCGGCGGCGCCGTGAATCTGTCGAACTGATGTAAAGTCGATCCTT
>JANYGO010000301.1 GCA_025362325.1 Cyanobacteriota bacterium
TTAAATTTCCCTTAGAGCCTGTTCCCTTACCGTCTCCCGTACCTGCACCAACACCTCCCGTACAGCAGCCAACACCTACCATACCTGCGGCCCCAGCTTCGCCACTTTTCAAGATTTGGCAAAGCACTTTAGCAGCTCAATTCAATCCCAGGAATACTGCTCACTGGCAAACTCTCGGCTGGCAAATAATCGTGAGGTTGCAACTGCCATTTCTGGCGATCGCACTTCAGGCTTGTTTTGCACCTCTGGCTTTCTTCAAACGTAAAAGCAGAATAATCGATCGCCATAACATCATCTTAATTGTAGTTCTAGTCAGCACCGGAATACTGTATCTAATTACACCTTACACATCCGGTACTGCGGGAGAGTCGATCGGTCAAATCAGCCCTTTACTCGGTTTCAATCTCAGATACGGATTTCCCTTTTTAAGCTTACTAGGCATCGCCGCCGCAGCTACAGCAACCAACTTGAAAACTCGGAATCAAGTTGTGGTACCAGTCGTCTTAATTAGCAGCATTTCAGGCATTGTTAGCAGCACAATTTTTGACCTGATTAAAAATGCTTCTTTTACTGGTAACAGTATTGTTTGGGGAAGCGGCTTAATTGACACCTTTAAATCTAATTTCGGTGCAGCCATCAATCAGCTCATAAAAATATTATCTCCCAGTTGGCAGTATTTAGGAATATACCCGTTACTTTATCTTATTGGATGGCTGTTGCTGACTAAGATTGCGAGCAAAAAAAACCCTAGTTTAATCAAGTTAAAAAAGCTCCTCGCCCGTCAAAACAAGTCGAGTTACACCATGATAATTTGTGCCTGCATAGCATTGATGGTAAGTGCGAGTTGGGTGGCGATGGAAAAGCGAGATGTTGCTCGCGCCCAACTGTATCGCGGCATTTACGAGTATATTGATAAAAATACAGTACCCCATCAAAAAATCGGCTTCTTTTTAAGTTCCCGCAGTTACCTCTTTTACGGCAAAAATTTGGACAGACAAGTTTTATATGTGCCGTTTAGAGCCGATCGACTTCCGGCATGGATTGACAACCTCCGCAAAAATAAAATTAGCACTGTGGCATTCGGGCCCCTGACTGAGACGGACGATTATACCAGACAAGCTTTATCTTGGCTGACAAGTGCCGAGGGCCCGCTACAACCAGTTTTCGGCAAAGATTTTAATACTGAATCGGTATTATATCGCTTAAAAAATTAAAATATAAGTGCAAATAAACATTAGATGGGAGAGAGGGCGGGTTTTGCACTTGTCAAATCGTTTGGATCATAAATTATCAGCTAAACCCGCCCCTACAAGATGCTATGTTTTTTGTCCTTACCTAATTAGTTATTATGAACCAAGCTAAAACTCTATTTTCAATTATAGTTCCGACTTACAATCGGCCCGAGAAATTAGC
This sequence comes from Cyanobacteriota bacterium, assembly GCA_025362325.1. Taxonomy (GTDB): domain Bacteria; phylum Cyanobacteriota; class Cyanobacteriia; order Cyanobacteriales; family Microcoleaceae; genus Microcoleus. The sequence continues at coordinate 1,414 of JANYGO010000301.1, forward strand.
GCAGTGTCTTCAGTCTTTTGTACAACTAGAATATCCGCGCGATGGGTTTCAAGTCATAGTCGTCAACGACAGCAGCGAAATATCTGTAGAAACTACAATTTCCCCTTTTCAAAATCAGCTAAATCTCACAATTCTCACACAACCAAACTCAGGCCCCGCAACGGCGCGAAATACTGGAGCTTTTGTCGCAGCAGGCAAATTTTTAGTGTTTACAGACGATGACTGTACTGTGGCGCCAGATTGGCTGCAAAATCTGGAACAGCGATTTGTGGAAACACCAGACTGTTTAATCGGAGGTCGAACAGTCAACGCGTTGCCGGATAACATCTATTCTACTGCCAGCCAGCAACTAATCGATTATCTTTACAGTTATTACAATGCTATTGGCGATCGCGCGCAATTTTTCACTTCTAACAATTTTGCCCTTCCCGCTGAGGCTTTCCAGAAAATCGGCGGGTTTGACACGACTTTTTCTCTAGCGGCTGGAGAAGACCGGGAATTTTGCTTTCGCTGGCTCAATTTGGGAGGTCGCGCGGTCTACGCTCCCGAAGTTATAGTTTATCACTCCCACGCCCTAACTCTGCGCAAATTTTGGCAGCAGCAATTCAATTATGGTAGAGGTGCTTTTTTGTTTGGGCAAATTATCTCGAAACACGCGGCTAAGGGGAAACGGCAACATCCGTCATTTTATCTAAATTTGCTAACTTATCCATTGTTTCAGGGTTCGGGTATTCAAAAGCTATTAATTACAGGATTATTTTTGGTTTCTCAGGCGGGAATTGCTGCGGGATTGTTTTGGGAGAAAAATGTTTTTGTTGAGAAAGAGTTCCTTGGTAAGGGGCGTCAGTTTTGAGCAGATGCGGACGTACGGTTGAAACCAGGTTTACAAAAACGAAGTCTGCCTCCGCAGACTGAAGAAAATAATATAATTCTTACTGCCCGTTCTTCTACCCGCTCCCGTCGCGGGGTGCATCTCAGTTTTGCATTTGTAGTGCTGTCCTCGCTCGCGTGCTTTCTAAAGCACGCGAGCGTCCTCGCTCGCACTGTAAAAAAAATGCTTTTTGCGAAAATGAGATGCTCCCCCGTCGCGTGAGTGTTTGTATAGACGCGGTTTCAACCGCCCGGTTTTATTCAACTTTTCTAGTTAGTAGGGTGCGTCAGCTTTGAGCGGTTAATGATTGATCAAATAATTCGTGGCTGACGCACACAACTACGAACTATCATGTAAGGTGCGTCGCCACTCGAAAAGTCGATTGAATTTAGGGATTTTTTAGGGCGACACACCCTACAAATATTGTTGTTTAGGAAGCTGCACATTGTACACCCGAAGATTACATAAATCCGTGTTCTGCTAAGAATTCTGGGGTAATTGTTCCCAAACTGTTGATGGCGGGTGTTTCTTCCCAGGGTTCGGGATGCGCTTCCCGGCCGCTGCGCAGAAACTTGGCTACGTATTTGCCGAGAATATCTGCTTCTAAGTTTACTAAGCTTCCCGGCTGCAAATAGCTGAGGTTTGTCTCGGAAAAACTGTGCGGAATTACGGCAATTTCAAACCAATTTCCGTCTGCATCGCAATCTGCTACGGTGAGGCTGATGCCGTTGACGGCGATGCTGCCCTTGGAAACAATGTATGGTGCGATTTGACGCTGCCATGCTGAATTGGCTGTTGGTGGGGCTGCAAACCTCATCTCCCAAGCGTTGGCGGTTTGGGTTGATGTCGCTAAAGCGCCGATCGCATCTATGTGTCCCGTTACGAAATGTCCGCCCAATTTGCTACCGGCGCGCAGGGAGGTTTCTAGGTTCACCCAAGCATCGGGAAACGATCCCAGAGTGCTGCGGCGCAGGGTTTCTGGGGAAGCGACGGCGACAAAACCTTGGGGCACAACTTCTACTACCGTCAAACAGATTCCATCCACGGCTACGCTATCGCCAATGGCTAAATCTTGTAAAATCTGGTAGGAGTTACTTGAGGTGCAGGAAATTTGGAAGTAATCGTTGCCTAGCGACTTCAGCTTTCCGAGAGATTGAATTAGTCCTGTAAACATCAGTATTTTTCCTTAGTCGATCGCTTATTTAAATCTAACCAGAGGCACAAACAAACCAGACACATCAGCTTGAGCCGTCCCCCCGGATGCTATCGAAAATCGAAAATCGACAGTCCCCCGATCGGTTGTAGATTCAGGCGAAGATCGAGTCATACTGGATTTAGGTCATCTTTATGTCCAAGTTCTCTACCGCCTTACAGTTTCTTTTTAATTCTATGAGGCCGATCGAATGATTGAAATGAAAGTCGCTGGAATTGCCTTAGATGCAGCCACGCGCAGCCCTATTGTCCTGTTGAGAGACTCTACTGAGCGACGCGCTTTGCCTATTTATATCGGTCAGGAGCAGGCAAAGGCTATTATTAGCGCTATTGAAGGTCACAAGCCTCCTCGACCTTTAACTCACGATTTGATGGTCAATTTCCTCGAAGCGTGGAATCTTACCTTGGAGCGGATAGTGATTCACTCGCTGCAAGATAACACCTTCTATGCTGTGCTGATCGTCCGTCAGGGTGAAGTTAAAAAAGAAATCGATGCCCGCCCCAGCGACGCGATCGCCCTGGCCCTGCGCACGAACAGCCCCATCTGGGTGATGGAAGAAGTCGTCGCCGATGCTTCGATACCCGTCGATCGAGATGCTGATGAGGCCGAACGCCGCGCCTTCCGGGAATTTATCTCAAACCTCCGCCCGGAGGATTTGATCAAGAGAAGCGGTTTAGGCCCGAGCGAAACTTCGTCATAATATTTATGCGCTATCGACGGTTTGGCAAAACAAAGTTGCACCTGTCTGTATTTTCCTTGGGAACCATGCGCTATTTGGCTTCTGAGGAAATTGCCAGTCAGACTGTACAACAGGCGGTGTCTCTGGGAATCAATCACCTAGAAACGGCGACGGGTTACGGTTGCAGCGAGGAATATCTGGGCGCGGCTTTGTCGGCTCTGCCGATCGATCGATCGCGCCTCCACGTCACCACGAAAATCCCCCCAACGGATGATGCTGCTGCCATGGAACGCTGCATCGATGAGTCCCTCAAACGCCTGAATCTAGACTATATCGACTGTCTGGCAATTCACGGTTTGAATACTTGGGAACATTTGGCTTGGGTGCGATCGCCCACAGGCTGCATGGCATCTGTACGCAAAGCCCTCGCTGATGGCAGAATTCGGCACGTCGGTTTCTCGACTCACGGGCCTCTGGATCTAATTTTGGCTGCGATTAATACAGATTTGTTTGAATTTGTCAACCTGCATTATTACTATTTTTTTCAGCGCAACGCCCCGGCAATTCAACTCGCCACAGAAAAAGATCTGGGCGTTTTCATCATTTCCCCGGCAGACAAAGGAGGGCAACTTTACACGCCCCCGGAAACTCTCGTACAATTGTGCTCACCTTTCTCGCCCTTAGAGTTGAACTATCGGTTTTTACTTAGCGATACTAGGATTGGGACTCTCAGTGTGGGGGCTGCAAATCCGACAGAATTAGAGCAACCTCTAAAATATTGCGATCACGACTTTCCCCTTACCGATGCCGAAATCGCTCAGTTTGCGAGGCTAGAATCGGTTATTGCAGAGCGCTTGGCAACCGACAAATGCAGCCAGTGCTATGCCTGTTTGCCCTGCCCGGAAAACATCAACATTCCCGAAATATTGCGGCTTCGCAATCTCGCTGTCGGCTGCGACATGACAGACTTTGGCAAATACCGCTACGCCATGTTTGAAAATGCTGGACACTGGTTCCCCGGCAGCAAAGGCAACCGCTGCACCGATTGCGGCGAATGTTTGCCCCGGTGTCCCGAAGAGTTAGACATTCCCACCTTGCTCAAAGATACTCACCAGCGGCTGGGTGGCAAACCGGGCAGGCGGTTGTGGGATTGAGCAGCAGCAACCAAAAAGTCGATCGAGCCGATCGAGCGTGCTGCAATAATTAAGTTAAACTTTGTTCTAAGTGGATTCACGATCGAGTCAATCAAAAAACTACCTAATTTCGGGACAGTCGGCAGCAGCCTCCAGATTTCGCCAACAAAGTTTTTTATGTCTAGCGAGCATCCTGCACCACAAAGCCGATATTTCTGGCTTTAAACTCGGGTACTGCACTCCCGCGTAAAAGCGCACTCCGAAAAGATGCTCCCAATAAACTTTTAAATAGCAGCGAGCAGCATATGTGAAAACAACTGAAAAACCAAATCTGGTTGCACCGCAAGCAACCCAGATTTTGGGAAAATACCCCAGTTATTTCCTTACTTTGTTGGCGAGAGTGAGAGCTAAAAATTTTATGATTAGCGATTAACCGAACTCAAACTCAAACCTAAAATCTGTAGCAACTCTGCCCGACGGTGAGGAATTTCTGGCATTGCTGAAAGATCAGCTTTGATTGCGGTTCACTCAGAACTTCTTCCTTCTTTATTATGCTATAAAATTTGAAATTGATGGCGTTTCAGATTAATTCGTCGCCTGTCATCTACAACCGATTCAGCAGCATCTACTACTATGGCTCAAACTCAGTTAAACGACAGCCAGCTAAATTGTCACCCGCCAACAGAAGTTGCGAGTTCCGAAATATTAAAAGCAGCTTTAAAGCCACGTCTCTACAATTTTTGCGTTAGCAGAAAACAGCTAATCGGACTGCTGGCTTTACAAACAATCTTGCCAGTCGGACTAACGGGAGCAGCACTTTGGCTGACATCAGCAGTTGGCAGCAATCAACTGCAAAATCAAGCTAAATCAGAATTGAGCCTTAGTGAAATCAATTACAATGTCCAACTCGATCGCGCCGCTGACCGTTTGCACAACTCTTCTGAAAGCCAAATCATCACCCAAACAGCCTCAGCTTACAACAGTGGCACAAACGTATCAAATTTGCGCAAATCTGTCAAGCAAATTCTCGAAAATCAAGTCAGCACAGGGGAAATAGACAGCGCAGCCTTATTTGGAAAAAATCGGCAGATTGTGGTTAGCGTCAATCCCAACCAGAAGCAAAAAAGTTTTAACCTGCAAACAATAGTCGATCGAGTATTCACCGCAAAAGAGCCAATAACCGCCAGCGAAATAATTGCTAAATCAGAAGTTCAGAAACAATTCGGATCTTTGCCGCCTGGAATGGGCGACCGCAGCGTCCTCGTCCGCTACGCAGCAATTCCCGTAAAAGATCCAAAAAGTCAGACAGTGATTGCTGCCTTAGTGTTAGGAAAAATTCTGAGCCAAACGCCGGCAGTTGCTAGCAGCGAAACCGTCAATTTACAGGGTGGCGGATATCGCGCTATCTACACACCGCTCGCTGACGGCAAATTTGTTTTGGCAAGTGCGCAAACAGTTACCAAAAACCAACAGTTGCCCGACTTGCTGGCAGACAAATCGCTGCTGAAATCTGCACTCGCCGCCGCAGGCAAACCAGTCGCCGCACAGGTACAAACAGGCAGTCAAACTCATGCAGTAGCTGCCAAATCTCTCGACAATTTAGCTGGAAAACCAGCAGCAATTTTAGTGCGGGGTATCCCCAAAACCTCCGAAACTTGGTGGGGCAACAATTGGCTGCTGCTGGCAATGTCTGCTGCTGCCGTTGTCCCCTTCGCCTTGGCAGTTGCAGTCGCCCGCCGGATTGCCAAACCGGCTAACTCAGATTTATCAACAGCAGACGGCAATTCACCCTCTAACTCCACCGCCGAACCGCAGCAGCTATCCCCGAAGTTCGTTAGCGAAGCCAACGAAGAGGATCGCACTTCTGGCAATTTATCGGAAAAATTAAATTTAGGCGAATTCCCCAGCTTATTTCCCAAAAAACCAATTTTAGATCGTCAATTAGCGCTCGATTTTCCAGATCGAAGCTTGGCCGGCGATCGGACGAAAATCGCAAATTTCCAAACCCCGCTAACTTTCCACCCCCTAGAATTGCCCGCAAACTGCGTCGTCTCAAAGCAGTCGCGGCCGACAGATACAGCACTAGAAAAAAGTGCGATCGCCCTAAATCAAGTCCAAGAAGCTTGGCAAGACTTAAATCGCCTCAACTCGGAATTGCAGCAAGAAATACTCGATCGCCAAAACGCTCAAAAAGCCCTGCGAAAAAGCGAAGCACTGCTGCAAGCGATTTTAGACAACTCCACAGCCATGATTTACATCAAAGATGTTGAGGGAAAATACCTGCTCACCAACAGCCATTTTGACAATTTGTTCCACATGGCAAAAGAGCAAATAACTGGCAAAACCGACGGCGATATTTTTCCGCAAGACTCTTCAGCAGTCTTGCGAGAAAACGACTTAAAAGTTATCGAAGCCCGATCGCCCCTCAGCATCGAAGAAGTCATCCCTCAAGACGACGGCCCTCACACTTATCTTTCTCTGAAATTTCCCCTCTGCAACTCCAAAGGTAGAACTTATGCAGTCGGTACAATTTCTACAGATGTCAGCGAGCGCAAAATTGCCGAACTCACCCTAGAAAAAGCCAAAGCAGAACTAGAAATAGAAGTCCAACAGCGCACCTTATTTCTCAAACAAGCCAACGAACTCTTGCAGTTTGAACTCGCAGCCCGAGTCCGCGGCGCCATCACCGTCAGACAAATGACAGCCCAGGTAGCCCGACACGCCAGAACAGTTGACGGCATTCTCGGCGCTTCCCTCGACCTAATTTTTCTAGTAGATCGATCGGGAAAATACACCTACGTCAGCCGCACCGCCGCTCAAGCTGCCGGCATGAGCCCCAGAGAAATGATTAGCAAAACCTGGCAGGAATTAGGCTGGCCACCCAAAATCATGCAGCGGGTTCATCAAGAGTGCGACGGCGTATTTGCCACAGCCGAGCCCGTGAAAGGCGAAGTAATCGTCCCCACCGCAAGCTGGGGAACCCGCGACTACGAGTACATTCTCAGCCCGGTTTGTGCCACAGACGGCAGCGTGGAAGCAGTCGTGGCGACTCTGCGGGATATCACCGAACGCAAAGACGCCGAGGAAGCATGGCAATTAGCCACATTAGCCGCAGAACTCGCCAACCGCGCCAAAAGTGCTTTTCTGGCAAACATGAGCCACGAGTTGCGCACTCCCCTGAACGCGATTATCGGCTACAGCGATATGCTGGTGGAAGATGCCGAAGAGTTGGGCAACTTAGAGACTGTCTCGGACTTAGATAAAATTCGCACTGCTGGCAAACACTTACTACGACTGATTGACGACATTCTTGACATTTCCAAAATTGAAGCTGACAAGATGGAGATTTATCTCGAAAGCTTTGATGTTGGCGGCTTAATCGAGGAAGTGGCAACAACCATCAAACCGTTAATGGATAAAAACCGCAATACCTTGCAAGTATTGAGCGCCCAGAATGTCGGCGCCATGCACGGCGATTTGATGAAAGTGCGGCAGGTAATACTGAATTTGCTGAGCAATGCTGCTAAATTTTCTACTAATGGGGCGATCGTCCTGACTGTCGAAAGAATCACTAGCGAAGAATTAAAAAATAAATATCAATCGAAAGTTGCTCAAATGTTAATTTTGGATTCAGAATTTTTAATTTTTCGAGTGACGGACACGGGCATCGGCATGACACAAGAGCAGCAAGAGCGATTGTTCCAACCTTTCACTCAAGCCGACAATTCTACTACTCGCAAGTACGGCGGTACTGGTTTGGGATTGACTATCAGCCAGCGTTTTTGTCAGATGATGGGCGGGGATATTGAAGTTAGTAGCGAGTTAGATTGCGGTTCTACTTTTACTGCTTCTCTGCCTGCTTCCTTGTTTAGGCGATCGGAATTTTGACTGTTGACAGTTGACAGTTGACTGTTGACAGTTGACTGTTAGTTGATAGCTTGCTATGAGATTGTCGAAAGGTTGATTTTTGACAGTAGTCAGTTATTGTATGCTGCGGAGCGGGCTGATTTTTTTAACAACAGACTAATAACTTTCCCGCTCCGCAGCTACAGTTAATTAGCTTCTTCCTTCTTCCCTATATCTCTTGCAAAAGTCCTTTTAATCAAATTTTGGAACGGGCTCTCCGGCCCGTTCCTACCTATTTTTGCAAGAGGTCTCCTCTTCCTTCTTCCCTCTTCCTTCTTCCCTCTTCCCTCTTCCTTCTCAAATCAAAAATTGTTTTCTCGCAGCGCCAAACTTGCCACCACGGCCACCAACTCAGCAGGATCGAGAGGCTTGGGGAGGTGAATTTGAAAACCCTGTCGCAGCGCCCGCACCCGTTCCTCTACCCTACCACAAGCTGTGAGCGCCACCGCCGGAATTTCCCTGTCCCCCATGCCCGATCGCACTTGCTGGAGCAGGGCCTCTCCATTAGCAGCTTGCATCCCGAGAGCGATCGCCAAAACATCTGGATTCAGCCTTGGAAGCGCTGCCAAAGCTTCTATTCCCGAGACAGCAGTCTCCACCTCGGCCCCGCAATCTTCGAGGACTGTACGCGCAAAATCCAGGGAATCCGCATCGCCATCCACCACCAACACCCGTACTCCCGAAAGGTTGCTGCTGACAAAAGACTCCAAGACAGGATCTGCGGCTGCGGTTTCTCCAACTGTCAACCCTCGGGCTGGGCCAACAGAAAATCCGCCGTCGCCGTGAAGCTGCGTAATTGGCAATCTCACAAAAAATTTCGCTCCTTCTCCCTTCCCAGCCGATTCCGCTTGCACTGTGCCGCCGTGCATTTCCACAAAATGGCGCACCAGCGCCAAACCCAAACCCAATCCGTTGTACGATCGCGTTGTAGAGCTGTCAGCTTGGCTAAACCGCTCGAAAATGTGCGGCAAAAACTCTCTCGCAATCCCTTGTCCCGTATCGCTGACCTCAATTTCCACCATAGCTGGCGACAAATGTTCGCAGCAGCCGGCTTGACGAGGGCGCATCGTCCCCTCCACCTGGCGCAGCGCCACCCTCACCTGTCCGCCGTCTGGAGTAAACTTAATCGCATTCGACAGCAAATTCCACCCCACCTGCTGCAAGCGGCCGGAATCGCCAAAAATCCGCCCCGCAGTTTCATCGAAATCCGTCACAATTTCCAGATTTTTTGCCCGAATCGCGGGGGCGAGAGTATCAATCGCACCTTCAACAATCGAAATCAAATCCACCCACCGCAAATTCATCGGCAGTTTGCCGGTCATAATCTGCGACACGTCCAACAAATCCTCAATTAGCGTCAAGAGCGATCGCGTATTGCGGTCGATCGTTTCCAGGGCCCTAGCAGTCGTTTTTTCGTCAAACTTGCGGTGGCGCAGCAGTTGCGACCATCCCAGCATCGCATTCAGTGGCGTCCGCAACTCGTGGGACAAAGTTCCCAGAAACTCGTCTTTAATCCGGTTCGCCCGCGCCAATTCCTGGGCTCGATCGCGCAGTTGTTTTTCTAACTCCTTGCGAACTGTCAAATCAAGAATAAAAGCCACTGATTCTTGCCGCTTTTCGCCCAACAAAATATACCCCACCAACACCGGAATCCGGCTACCATCAGGCCGAATGTATTCCTTTTCGTAGGGAGTACAAACGCCCTCTGCCTTTGCCTCTGCGATGCCGATTTCGTCCAGCAGTAGGTACTCCGGCGCTGTGATGTCAATGCAGCGAAGTTCCCCGCGCTGCAACTGTTGCCGCGTGTAGCCCACCATCCGCAAAAATTCGTCGTTTGCCTCACTGACACCCCCGTCAACATCGCCGAAGAGAATTCCGATCAAGTTAGATTCTGCCAACATTCTCAGCTTTTCTTGACTAGCTTTGAGTGCAGCTTCTGCTTGCTTGCGATCTGTAACATCTTGGATGTAAGCACACACGCCAGAATCGGAAGGATAAAAACGCACCTTCAACCATTTATTCCATAACGGTACGAATTCTTCATACTCGATTGTCACCTTTTCTGCTAATGCTTTGGCAATCAATTTGTAAGAGGGTAACTCCACAGCCCAGGGAAATATTTCCCAAACATTTTGACCGATTAGTTCGGCTTGTGACTTGCCTAAAAGCTCTTGAGCTTTCTGGTTAATATAGGTGTAGTTCCAGTTTAAATCGAAGGCGACAAAAGCGTCGGTAATGCTTTCGAGAATGTTAGTAATTCGAGCGTTGGCCGATAGTAGGGCTTGAGCTGTTTCTTCTGCTTGCTGGCGCGCTGCTTGTTCGTTTTCCAAAGCGGCAGCGCGTTCTTGTTCTGCCAGTTTGCGGTCGCTAATATCGATGCCAGAACCGATGTAACCTGCAAAAGTGCGATCGGGCCTGTAGCGGGGCACGCCCGTACTCACAACCCAGCGATATTCCCCGTCATAGCGCCTCATGCGGTATTCGATCCGGTACTCGCTGCGAGCGTCAAAGGCTTGACGGCAAACATCCAGATATTCAGCAACATCATCCGGGTGCAAGCTTTCCATCCAACCGTTACCCATTTCTTGGGCCAAAGTTTTACCGGTAAACTCCAGCCAAACTTTGTTAAAGTAATCGCCAAGTCGATCGGTATCCGACATCCAAATCATCACCGGCGCAGCATCTGCCACGATCCGAAATCTGGCTTCGCTCTCGAACCGCTGCGCTTGAGCTGAAGAGCGATCGAGCCGCTCTTGAACTTCCCGCAGCGCCCGCTCGACCGAGGGCACCAGCCGCATCAAACCGCGTTTGAGAACGTAATCTGTAGCACCGCTTTTCAATGTTTCGATCGCCACTTCCTCGCCCAAAGTAGCCGACACAAAAATAAACGGCACTTCCGGACAAGTAGCGCGGGCGATTGAGAGCGCTGCTATCCCGTTAAAACAAGGCAGCATATAATCAGCCAAAATAATATCTACACAGTGTTTTTCCAGCGCGGCTACAAAGTCTTCCCGAGTTTCCACGCACAGCAGAGAAAATTTTAGACCGCCATCCATGAGATAGGCCTCAATCAGTTCGGCATCTAGGGGACTGTCTTCTACTAAGAGGATATTCAGCGTTTTCACAAAAATTCCTTTTACTTAAATATGAGTGATCGGACACACCATCTGCTTGCAGCAGCCACCGTTTAAGTGCCTGCCAAAAAAGTCGGGAGTTTTGAATCGTATTAAAAAAATGTAAAATTGAATCGGTTTCATCATTTCAGCATTCACATCTCAATCGTAACTTCTAATCAAGTCTGGTGCTGGTTGCTATCAGTTGAATCCGAGCCTGACTCGACTGGCTAGGGCCCTTGCTTTCGCAAGGGCGTTCGGCTGCTTCTTCCAATCGGGCGGTACCGCTGGGGTGTTGCTTCCCGCCAATAGTTAAACCATACAGTGCCGAACAAATAGTCTAGCGCTTCCTGCTGGAATGAATTGGCTGTTTAGCATCGATCGCGCTTGCCGCTAACTTACCCTAACTCGTTTCCCAGATTATTTTTGTCTAGTGAGATCTGACTTAATTCTATATTGCTTTGCCTCTCTTCTCTAGCTCAAATTCACGCTTAATTCTGGTCTGATTTCCGGAATTGCGATCGCTCCCATCCCATAAAATCCAAGTTTCTGGTCTGTCTGCTTGATTTTTTACCGGATTCCCCTACCGTGCCACAATTAAAACCGGGCAAACTGTTGGCTGGTCGATCGTCTTCGCCCATCAAAAAGCACTTTTGCAATGCTATAATTAGTGTCAAACTGCATCTATCCAAAGATGTATATTTTGATAGCCTCCGAACTCAGCCTGCACAGAAGGAGGCTGACTTGGGTAGAACAAAGTGCCACAAAAGCTAAAATCACAGACAGCTCGATCGCAGGAGCTAAACTTGCATTCCCCGCAGCCTCAGACCAACCCAGTGATTCGTTCAGTCCGAGCCAAACAGTATTAAAATATACAATATAGTGAGCTGTTCCATAGCAGGCATAGATAAAAAGCCAGCGCTTTCCTGGCAATAATTCTTTAAAATATAGGTACACCAGCGCCGAACACTAACTCTTGCACGTCAGAAAGCGTAGTGCTTAGCAAAATAAGCAGACGATGATCGTCCACAGTAACTTTCAGTAAAGCCCGTGCAGTTGCTTTAGTCTCAAGTTTATTCAGGTTATTTGCAGCCAGTTACGAGGAGATTTGACCCGCCGTGCTCCAACGCATCAAACAAGACTTAAAAAACGACCTGATCGCAGGTCTGCTGGTAGTGATCCCCTTAGCTACCACCATCTGGCTGACAATTACCGTCGCCAGTTGGGTGATCAATTTTCTGACGAAAATTCCCAAGCAGATCAACCCTTTTGACGGACTCAACCCGATTTTGGTAAATCTGCTGAATCTCTTAGTAGGGCTGGCTGTACCCCTGCTGAGTATTACAATCATCGGTTTGATGGCCCGCAATATCTTCGGGAGGTGGTTGCTAGACTTTGGCGAACGGCTATTGCAGGCAATTCCCCTAGCGGGTTCGGTTTACAAAACCCTCAAACAACTGCTGGGAACAATCCTCAAGTCGAACGACAAATTTCGCCGGGTGGTATTGGTAGAATATCCCCGGCGGGGCATCTGGACTTTGGCATTTGTGACTGGTACGATCGTGAGTAAGGATATCCCGCCTCATTTATCCGGCGAAAGCCCGATCGGCATTTTCATCCCTACTACTCCCAATCCCACCACCGGATGGTACGCTATAGTGCCGGAGGCAGATGTAGTTAATTTGTCAATGTCGATCGAAGATGCGTTTAAAGTGATCATCTCCGGCGGCATCGTCAACCCCAACAATTCAGTTGCAGTCACAGGCGACAACCCCCCAAGCAAAACACTCGAACCCTTGGTATCCGAATCAAGATACCAGCCTGTACCAGTCGAAGAAGAGTGAACCAAAATAGGACGTACCGTTGAAACCGCGCCTATAAAAACGTAATTTCAACCGCCCAGTCTTCAACCCACGGAGGTGGGTTTTGTTTGTGTAGACGCGGTTTCAACCGCCTTTGTCTTCTCCAAAACCTGCCCACAAACAATCGTGACCGAGGGCGGGTTTTTTGCTAAGATCGGACGTACGGTTGAAACCGTGCCTAGACAAACGATGTCCGCCTCCGCGGATTAAAGAAAGATCACGTAATGTCAACCTTCTGATCTTCAACCCGCGTCGGCGGGTTTTGTCTGTGTAGATGCGGTTTCAACCGCCCAGTCTTGTCCTTTCAACCAGCGCTTAGCAATCTCAACAATTCCTAAATTCCTAAAGTCCCAATTTCTATCTAAAAAATATGAAAAAAGCACGCGAAACATCACGCGAACTGGCACTCCTCGGCATCAGCCAACTGCCGGCAAATCCAGAACTCTTAGAAGCCAAAAAACTGCAAGATGTCGTCCTCGCCGCCATCCGCACCCTGACTACAGAAGTTCAAGAATCCCTAGAAACAGCAGCCTCCGAAGTGCAGCGGGGTAGCGACAAACTCCTGTCGAGTGAAATCCGCGCCGCCGATATACAAAGTGCTAGAGCAATGGTGCGCGAAGCAATCGAACTCACCCAAACCGCCATCAACCGCCTCGGTTCGGCTATGGAGTTTCCAGAACTGATCCAGCTAGCCAACCAGCAAGATGTCCGCACCTATGCTTTGCAAATCCTGACGAAAGTCAGCGCCAATCGCGTTCAAATTGACGAATTGCTCTCGGAAGCGCTGGTAGACTGGCAAATAGATCGGTTGCCCCGGATCGATCGAGATATTATGAGAATTGCGATCGCCGAAATCCTCTATCTCGGTTTACCCGAACAAGTCAGCGTCAACGAAGCCGTCCAACTAGCAAAACGCTACAGCGGCGACGAAGGACATCGGTTTATCAATGGAGTTCTCCGCCGAGTCGTCGATAAAATCAATGCAGAAGTTGTGAGTCAATAGTCAATAGTCATTGGTCATTGGTCATTAGTCATTGGTCATTAGTCAATAGTCAATAGTCATTGGTCATTGGTCATTGGTCATTGGTCATTGGTCATTGGTCATTAGTCAATAGTCATTGGAAACAAAGAATAGTATCTGCTAGGGGCGGGTTTAGCTCAGAATCACCGAGATATAGCAATCGCCACAGCGGTGAGGACATAAATAACCTCATGAATAGAGCCTCCTAACCCATAGCCTAAAGGGTTTGATTTCCTGATTCTGCAACTGTCAACTGTCCACTGTCAACTGTCCACTGCTATACAAGCCAGTGGATCAAGGCAAAACCCGCCCTCCCCATCTCATGTTTATTTGTACCCACCTACTTAGTGCTTGGCAATCCACAATCCGCTCTACACTAAGGACTGATGACTAATCACTAATAACTCTTCTCTATTCCCCATTTACTTCTATGGTTTTTAATTGGTTTCGTCGCCAGTACAGCGAAAGCGGATCTTCTGAACCAGAAACTCCCCCCGAACAAACCCAAGATGAGGCGGCACAATCCGCACCGGTTGAGCCTCAAACAGATGCAGCAGCAGAGCAAAGCTCCCCCGCTGTAGCCGAAGATTATCTCAATTGGGCCAAAGCTGCTTATAAAAATATTCAAAAACAGCAAAAACCTGACACAGAAGTTGCCGAGACAGCAGCGCCTGAAGTTCCAACAGCCGATACAGCAGAGACAGAAGTTGCAGAAGCGGCAGAAGTTGCAGAAGTTGCAGAAGTTTCAGAGCCAGCGATTGTTGAAGCAACCGATGCAGCGCCTACGGCAGCAATTGCCGAAACTCTGCAACCAACAGCCGGGGCGATCGACCTTGCACCTGTTGCTCAACAATTAGAAGTTACAGCCGAAAATATAGAAATTGCCGAACCTGCAACTGAGCTTGCAGACACCTTCTCGATCGCATCTGAGGACTCCGTAGCCGAATCCCTCCCGTTTTGGGCCAGAGCTCAAGCCGATCGGATGGAACGCATCGAACGCCTCAAAGAAACTGCCCTCGAAGAACCAGAAGTAATCGCAGCCGCCGCCGAAAGAGCCGCAATAATCGAAGAAATTCCCGGTTTCGCCTTTGACGAAGGCTTCCTGTGGTCATCTGAAATCCTCGCCAGTCAAGGCCGCCGCCCAGATCGAGTATCCGTTGAAGAAATCACTTGGCTGCAAAAACTGCGGAAAGGCTTAGAAAGAACGCGCCGCAGCTTAATTAATCAACTCAAGGCGATCGTCGGTCAAGGCCCGCTCAATCAAGACGCAGTAGCCGAAATCGAGACTTTGCTCTTACAAGCCGATGTCGGAGTCGCAGCCACCGACATCATAATCAACCGCCTCCAAGAAAGACTCACACAAGAAGTTTTGCCGCCAGAACAGGCTCTAGCCTTCCTCAAAAGCATCCTGCGCGACATTCTCGACGCTCCGACAGCCGAAACCGCCGCCGGCAATCCCGCCTACAGTCTGACTTTTGCACCGGAAAAAGACACTTTCAACATCTGGTTAATTGTCGGAGTCAACGGTGCGGGCAAAACTACGACGATCGGCAAACTAGCCCACATCGCTCAAAAATCCGGCTATAAAACCTTAATTGCCGCCGCCGACACTTTCCGCGCCGCCGCCGTCGAACAAGTGAAAGTTTGGGGATCGCGCAGCGGCGTCGAAATTATTGCCAACCCCGGGAAAAATACCGATCCGGCTGCTGTCGTGTTTGATGCGATCGCCGCCGCTAGCGCCCGAGGTACAGAATTGCTGATCGTAGACACCGCCGGCCGCCTGCAAAACAAGAAAAATCTGATGGACGAATTAAGTAAAATCCGTCGCATAGTAGATAAAAAAGCTCCTGGAGCTACCGTAGAATCTCTACTGGTCTTGGATGCCACGCTGGGTCAAAATGGTTTGCGACAGGCAGAAGTTTTCGCAGAATCTGCAAAATTAAGCGGAGTAGTATTGACAAAACTCGACGGTTCTGCTAAAGGTGGTGTTGCACTAGCAGTAGTGCAGCAGCTTGGTCTGCCCATCCGGTTTATTGGAGTCGGGGAAAGCATCGAAGATTTGCGCCCCTTTTCTAGTTACGAATTTGTGGAAGCCCTGCTCGATTTTAGATTTGAGAGTTGAGATTTTAGATTGATGAGGTGTCTGTAGCTGTCCCGATTTTTTGAGGCGGATACATAGCTTCAAAGTCTCCAATCCTCGGGCGTCAAACTAGCATCGAACCAAACCACTAAAGAGAAAAAAACCAGTTTCCTGCTTGGTGGTGTTGTGTAATATCGTTTTTGGTTGCATCGCTATTGTTCAAACAGTAAATAGTTAAGCTGTTCTACATCTAAATTGTGTGTCAAGAATCAATTAAAGTCTTGTGGGACGTTGCTCTGAGCAGCGTCCCGAATATGCAATTTAAATACGCGACAGCTTAACAGTTAACAGTCAACAGTCAACAGTTAACAGTTAACAGTTAACAGTCAACAATCTTCTTCCTTATTAAGATCGAAAATCAGAAATCAAAAATGACTGCTGTGCCCTTGTTTCGCCCCTCACCTCAACCTGCTGACCGCCCTCCGGGTCGCAATTCTACCGACGCGACGCCAGTATTTGCCCTCAAAGAACTGGTGGCGCGCTTGCACCGATACCAGCACAACGTTCAAGATATGTTGAGCTCGCTGGGATTTGCCCTGCGCAGTTTTAATAATCTCAACCAATTTTTGGAGTTGGTGCCTTTGGTGGCGACTCGAATTACCGACGCCGACGGGGGAGCTTTAGTGCTGTTCAAACCCAACGGTCAAGTCAGGTTCCAGCAGTTGCACTGTCAGGAAGGACGGCAGTGCCAAGATATGCGAAAAGCGCTGGAAATAGCCACCAGGCAAGCTACAGCAGGTGCGGGCGCGGCGGCTGGTGAATCTTTTTCCGAAACCTCCGGGCAGGCTTCTAGTCTCGACTTGCAAGTAAGCCGTTATTTGGGCCCTGAGGTTCATTTGTTTGGGGCGCCAATTTTAGTCAAGAATTTGGAACGCGGACGGCTTTATGTTTTTAGCAGCGATCCGCAATATCTGTGGACTCCCGGCAGACAGAAATTAGTTCGGTTGGTGGCGGATCAAACCGCCGTGGCGATATGCAAAGACGAACTGACTGTGAAGTTGGCTGAAAAAGAACGCTTGGACAGAGAGTTAGAAATCGGGGCGGAAATTCAATTGCGGCTACAGCCCCGCAGTTGTCCGAAAATTCCCGGTCTTGATGTGGCCGCCTGCTGTCAAACTGCTAGCAGAGTCGGTGGCGATTATTATGATTTTATTCCCGCTGACTATGACCCGATCGGCAAGGAAGATGAGGGGGAACACCCCCCATCCCTGATTAAAAATCTCAAGTCCAAAATCGACAAGGGTCGCTGGAGCATCGTCATCGGCGACGTGATGGGCAAAGGCGTACCCGCCGGCCTGCTGATGACGATGACGCGGGGTATGCTGCGGGCGGAGGTTTTGAACCGTCACTCGCCTGCGAGAATTTTGCAACATTTAAACCGGGTAATGCACGCGGATTTGGAGAATTCCCACCGTTTTGTGACTCTGTTTTATTCGGAGTATGACCCGAAAACTCGCGTTTTGTCTTACAGCAATGCTGCTCACCACCCGCCTTTGCTTTGGCAAGCTGCAACTAATTCTATTGTGAGGCTCGATACTTTGGAGGGAATGTTGATTGGCCTGGATGCTGATTCGCACTACCAAGAAGCTCAAGTGCAATTGCAGCCTGGTGATACTATTATTTATTACACAGACGGATTTACTGATGCTGCTAATCAAAGGGGCGATCGCTTTGATGAGGATAACTTGATCGCGGCTTTTCAGTGGGCCTGTCAAAATTATCAGCAGTCTGAAGAAATTTTGGATTATTTGTTCGATCGGGTTCACCAGTTTATCGGCATCGGCAACCGCAATGAAGATGACATGACACTGGTTGTACTTAGAGTAATACCTGCTCCTGGAGAAAATCACCATGATAGTTAATTTAATGCCGGAAATTACTGCTGGATTGACCGGCTCAATTAATTGGAACGATGCCGCTCATTTGTTAGTTGTGAAATCTCATTTGAGTTCGACTCTGTTTTTGGGTCAAAGCTACGAGATTTTTACTAATTTTCAGAAAGCTTGGAGTCATTTTGTGTCTACTGGTCAAATTGGAGCTTTTTTTATAGGTATATTTATCGGCTGGTTCATTAAAGGGATTATGCCTTAAAGTTTTTGTGGAAGGGAGCATCAGGAGGGAATTTATAAAGTTCGCTGTTAGGACTTTATTTCTTTCTGATGCAGCATAATTTAATTAATAATTTTGTAGTCTAGAATTCAGTTTTTTAGTGTCTATACAAGTATTATAAAACTTCATTAAGATTGTAAGCATCAATAGACAATGGTAGTATCATATAGTCAGAAGTGTCAACTGAAAGAATTATTGCCCTTGTTAAAAAATGGAGAGTCTGAATGCAACTAGCAGAGAGACACATCATTAAATCCACCGAGAATCGTTTTGTGGAAATTGACAGATTAGCCTTTAAATCCAAAAATTTGTACAACGCGGCTAACTACGTTATTCGTCAGAGTTTTGTCTATGGATGGGGTTATATCAGTTACAACAAAATGAACCGTTTAATGAAGTATCATCAAGCATACAAGGACTTATCAGCCAAGGTAAGTCAACAAATATTGATGATATTGGACAAAAATTGGAAATCTTTTTTTGAAGCAGTCAAAACTTACAAAATTGAGCCGAATAAATTCACTGGTCGCCCGAAAATACCGAAGTATAAAGATAAAGTCAAGGGTCGGAATATTCTCGTCTATACGATTCAAGCAATTAGTAGTAAGGAACTAAAGAAAGGAATTATCAAGCTTTCAGGTACTAATATCTCAATCAAGACTCTTGTAAGACAAGAGCAAATTTGCCAAGTTAGACTGGTTCCCAAATGTGATTCCTATGTAATCGAGGTAATTTATAATGCCTGTGCTGAGCGTAGTCGAAGTAAGCCGGAGTCCACCGCCATTGCAAGTCCGAAAGAAGCAATTGCTAGTATCGATTTAGGGCTGAATAATTTAGTGGCGTTAACTTCAAATCAGCCGGGATTTGTCCCTGTACTGATTAACGGGCGACCATTGAAATCAATCAATCAATTCTACAACAAGCGTAAGGCACGACTACAATCTCAATTAAAAGGAAATCGCCAAACCTCATCACGCATTCAGCGCCTAACTCGTTGTCGCCATCAAAAAGTGGATAATTACTTGCACCACGCCAGTCGCTCCATCATCAATTTGATCGCATCACAAAAGATTGGGACGCTAGTAATTGGCAAAAACGCACAATGGAAAAACGAGATTGATTTAGGAAAGAAAACCAATCAAAACTTTGTAAGCATTCCTCATGCTCGACTAATTGAAATGTTGAAATACAAAGCTGAGTTGATGGGAATACAGGTAATAGAGCAAGAAGAATCCTATACTTCAAAATCGAACTTTCTCAATTTAGATCCAATTCCTGTCTACGGGAATATTAAAACCCGGGATGTCACATTTACTGGCAATCGAATTAAGAGAGGATTGTACAAAACGTCGTCTGGTCGATTGATTAACGCCGATGTTAACGGATCTTACAATATTTTGAGAAAAGCAATCCCAAATGCTTTTAGCGATGGGATAGAGAGCTGCGTACTTGGGCCGAGGCGGGTTAATCCGCTCGAAGTGAAAGCGAAAGGGGAGGGACTTAAGGCCTCCCACGTCATGCAATAGATGACTATACTTTTACTAGCTATAAAAAGTTTGTAGTAATTACCTTAGTCCTTTCTAGCCGAATTTGGGAGGAAGGACTTGCCTTATTTACTACGAACCGGAGGACTAAAGTCCTTACTACTAACCGGAGGACTAAAGTCCTTACTACTAACCTGTTTTTATAGGTTCTGCAAGAGAGAGATAATCTAGTTTTACCAGCAATGACAACACAACAAAAAACTTGGAGTCAAAGATTTGAATCGGCGCTGCACCCGGCGATCGCCCTATTCAATGCTAGTATTGGCTTCGACATCGAACTGATTGAGTATGACTTGACGGGTTCCATCGCTCATGCTAAAATGCTCGCCAAAACCGGGATAATTTCCGCAGCAGAAGGCGAACAGTTGGTCAATGGCTTAGAACAAATCCGCCGCGAATACCGCCAAGGTCTTTTTGTTCCGGGAGTTGATGCAGAAGACGTTCACTTCGCTGTAGAGAAGCGTCTGACGGATCTGGTGGGGGATGCGGGGAAAAAGCTGCACACGGCTCGATCGCGCAACGACCAAGCAGGCACCGATACTCGCCTGTATTTGCGCGATCGCATCGCCGAAATTCGCGAGCAATTGCGGGAATTTCAAGAGGTTTTGCTGGAAATTGCGGAGCTTAACGTCGAAACTTTAATCCCAGGTTACACGCACTTACAGCGCGCTCAGCCAATCAGTTTGGCTCATTACCTGTTAGCTTATTTTGAAATGTCCGATCGCGATTGGGAACGCCTCGGCGATGTCTTGAAGCGGGTGAATATTTCGCCTTTGGGTTGCGGGGCGCTGGCGGGGACGACTTTCCCGATCGACCGACATTATACGGCAGAACTCTTGCAATTTGACAAGGTTTATGCTAACAGCTTGGATGGAGTGAGCGATCGAGATTTTGCGATCGAATTTCTCGCAGCCGCCAGCTTGATTATGGTACACCTGAGCCGTTTGTCAGAAGAAATGATTTTGTGGTCTTCTCACGAATTTGGATTTATTACACTCAAAGATAGCTGCGCTACTGGTTCTAGCATCATGCCCCAGAAAAAAAATCCCGACGTGCCTGAGTTGGTGCGGGGCAAGGCGGGGCGGGTTTTTGGTCACTTGCAAGCCTTGCTTGTAGTAGTGAAGGGACTGCCTTTGGCCTACAACAAGGATTTGCAAGAAGATAAAGAAGCTTTGTTTGATACCGTGAAAACGGTACAGGCTTGCTTGGAAGCAATGACGATTTTGCTGCGGGAAGGAATCGCGTTTAATGGCTCACGCCTCGCCGCTGCGGTTGCAGAAGACTTTTCCAACGCTACAGACGTAGCAGACTACTTGGCTGCTAAAGGCGTTCCCTTCCGGGAAGCTTACAACCTGGTGGGCAAAGTCGTCAAAACCTGTGTTTCGGGGGGCAAACTCCTCAAAGATTTGACACTCTTAGAGTGGAAAGACTTGCACCCAGCCTTTGAAACAGATATTTACAGCGCGATCGCACCGACTCAAGTGGTGGCGGCTCGCAATAGTTACGGGGGTACCGGGTTTGAACAAGTGAGGAAATCACTGATCGCTGCGCGCGATCGGATCGCCTAAACATCGTTGAATTCTTAGACAAATTCAGGCTGGCTATCTCTCCTTAGAACGATCGTGTTGTGCACTCTGGTTCTAAGTTCGGCAGATAGCCTGACTCAATTACTCTTCAGCAGCAGCCATATCTTTGTCCCGTCCGCCACCGCTCATGGCGCCCATGCCACCGCCGTTGCCGCCGTCAAATCGCCTTCTCTTGTTGGAGAACATATCTTGATTTCTCCGCTTGCGAAATTTGCGAGCGTATGCTTGATTTCGTTGTGCCTTCTCTTTCTTGAGATTGCGGCGCTTAGCCATTATGACCTCACTAATAAACATTGACATTCCCCTGGCTTTCACACCCGGGGATTCTTAAGGATAAACTTTTTTTCGGGATAAATCCGCAAAAAGTTTGATTCTTAAAGGCGCTGTCAGTGCACCAGGGTTCGCGGACTCCGCCATTGAGGCTGAGTTTTTAGCAAATAATTGAAATTAAAACTGTATCTTGTTGCATACTAATTGTTTGATTGGCTCTCTTGAGAGCTGTTTCCCTATCCCTGACAAGACCGGAAGCTCCGGAAGCGGGTATGGGGCAGCTATGGCGCCGATCGCTTGCGGGATTTCCACTTGTGGCCAGCGCTGAGAGTGACTTAACTTTGTATGCCGTCGTATATGATATCAAATTTTAGACGCTTTTGCTCTGATTTCACAAATACCACAAATGACGCTCAATCCAGGTGACACAGCCCCTGTCTTCAGCCTGCCCGACGCTGCCGGCAATTTGGTGAGCCTCGCAGATTTTCGAGACCGGCGAGTTGTACTCTATTTTTAGCCTGGGGACAATACCCCCGGCTGTACCAAAGAAGCTTGCGCCTTTCGCGACATATATTCAGACTACCAGTCGCACAATATTGCAGTGTTCGGCCTCAGCACGCTCCGAGGCCAAATCTCACCCCAAGTTTGCAGCTAAATATCAACTGCCTTTTCCCAGGCTGTGCGACTCCAACGCCGAAGTCGCACAGCAACTACGGCTGTTACGGACTCAAAAAGTTTATGGGCAAGGAATTTATGGGCATTACTCGATCGACCGCGAGCGATCGCCCCTGATGGTAGGATTGAAAAGATTTACCCCTTGCGTCAAACCAGAATCTCACGCAGCGGAGATTTTAGCAGAGTTGCCAGACATCTCGGCTGAATGAAAAATTAAAAATTCAGACTCGGACAAGCTGCGAGCTAGCAAGCCTGAAATTACTTTCCCCTAAACAAGCTTTTGAGTTTATGCGTCGATTGTGGCAAATTGTACAAACTGTACTAGGGCTGATTTTTCGACATCCCGTCACGGGTACTGCCGTGATTCCTGTATTGCCTGACGGGCGAATTGTGTTAATTCGCCGCCGCGACAACGGTCGCTGGGGACTGCCCGGAGGTATGGTGGATTGGGGAGAGGATATTCCGACGACGGTGCGGCGGGAATTGGCGGAGGAGACAGGACTCGATTTAGTCAAAATCCGCCGCTTGGTGGGCGTTTATTCGGCTGCCGATAGAGACCCTCGCCTCCACTCGATTTGTATCGTGGTGGCCGCAGAGGTGGAAGGAAATATGCAAGTTCAGGATACGCTGGAAGTCAGCGAGGTTGAGGCTTTTTTGCCGACATCGCTGCCCGAGGGGTCGCTCAGCCACGATAACGACCAGCACTTGCAGGACTATTTTCAAGGCCTGACAACTTTGGCTTGACAGTTGACAGTTGACCGCTCGACAGTTGTCAGTTGACCGCTCGACAGTTGTCAGTTGACAGTTGACCGCTCGACAGTTGACCGCTCGACAGCTTGCCCCCCCGAGCGCAGTCGAAGGGTTGACAGTTGAGGGCGACATCTACCTAGAAGTCCGAGGATTCCAGTAATGAATAGTCTTGTTTTAATTTCTCCCTACAAGGGTGGAGGCTTTAAACCAATTCTTTCTGGTAAACCGAGGATGGGGTGTCGAAATTTGATCAAAGTCGGGAATTAGCTGGCCGCAGCGTCGATTTTTCATTTTCCATTTTCGATTTATAAGGGCAGATGAATCTGGGAACTTGAACAGGAGTCTAAAATTTGGAGTTCTCCATCACTCCTGTCGCAAAGCAAGTATCCGTTTTTGGGCAGGGTCAAAAGCTGCCTGTTATGAGTCGGGAATTAATTTTTAATGTTTTCCTACTTTAATTCACAATCTCTGAACATTAAATTAATCATCTTTTTATTGTTGAATATTTAACCGGATGTACTCACAGCGACGCAATTCTCGGGTCAAACTTTCTGTAGGGCAAATCTTCTGGCGCGAAGTCGGTCAGGGCCCAAGTTTAGTATTTTTGCACGGTTCTTGGGACGACGGCACTCAGTGGCTCAGGACGATCGAACTTTTGAGTTCCCACTACCAATGCTTCGCACCGGATTTGCTGGGGTTTGGCGACTCGGAACGCCCGAATGTTCATTATTCGATCGACCTGGAAGTAGAATGTCTCGCCCAATACCTCGATACTTTGAACCTGCGACAGGTTTATTTAATCGGTCACTCTGTGGGCGGCTGGGTGGCCGCCAGCTACGCGATCAAATATCCCGATCGAGTTCAGGGTTTGGTGTTGTTGGCCCCAGAAGGCGTCAAAGTCGGTCACCGACGGGCGCGGTGGCAGACGGCTAGCTGGCTGATCGGTCAACCTCCGCTGGCTTACTGGTTGCTGCGATCGATCTATCCCATTGCGAAGCTGCTGGGGGGTCAAAAGAAGATTGACCAAATGCTCAAGTTCAGACAGCAGTTGATGCAGTCGCCAGTTGCCGTGCAGTTGCTGTTCCGGCGGCGGCGGGCTGAAATTACAGCCGAGTTAGTTGATGAGAATTTGCCTTTACTGAAAGCGCCTATTTTGCTGTTGCACGGTTCTGAAGATACCGTCACAGCTTCGTCTCTGTGTCAATCCTATGCTGCTCTGGCTCCTAATGCTGAACTGCAATTAGTCAGTCCGGGGGAAAGCAATTTGCCGCAGGAAGTTCCGGAGATTGTTGCTAAGTATATTCGCGATTTTGCTAAATAAATTGGTCATTGGTCATTGGTCATTGGTAATCTAATTAGCCTTTAAATTAGACGAGCAATTGCATAAATCTTTAATTAATAGGCTAACCGCAGATGCAAGGCAGATGAACACTGATATAGCCTTTCTTAGAAAGATGAGGTACTATTCGGCATAGGGCATAGGGCATAGGGCATAGGGCATAGGGCATAGGGCATAGGGCATAGGGCATAGGGCATAGGGCATAGGACATAGGGCATAGGGCATAGGGCATAGGGCTATCCTCACTTTTTTGAGAACCGCTATAAACGCAGATAATTTAAAGATAAGAGAGCTTGGGAGTGCAAGAGGTCTATTGTTGTCAAAAAATAATCAAATTATTGTGGGGCGTTGCTCTGAGCATCGCCCGGAATATGCAATTTAGATGCACAACAGCTTAATGACTAATGACTAAGGACTAAGGACTAATGACTAATGACTAATGACTAATGACTGATGACCAATGACTAATGACCAATGACCAATGACTAATGACTAATGACTGATGACCAATGACTAATGACTAATTCCCCAAAAAATGGCTTCTGGTGCGTCAATTACCGAGGAAGCCGTATCGGGAAAGGCTGCGGTGAGATATTGCAATAGCAAAGTTCGATCGCCCCCAGTGAGTGCAATTTTGCTATTAGGAAAGAAACGCAGCCAATCTTCAATAAAATCCCTAACTCCTGCCACAGTCGCATACACAACTCCGCTGTGAATTGCCCCGGCAGTATCTGTAGCCCAGCGGTGGGGCAGAGTTTCTGGTAAGCTTACTGAGGGCAATGCAGCGGTTTTTTGACCTAGCGACGACAACTGCAAACCCAAACCGGGTAAGATTGCGCCCCCAACTAAATACCTATTGACATCTGCCCCAGTAAATGTTAAAGCTGTACCAGCATCTATAAGTAAAACTGGCCAACCTAATTGGTTGCCAGCACCCAGTAAAGCCAAAGCTCTGTCAATTCCCAGGGTAGGATAGAGTCCCCCGATCGGCAACTGGTCTAAAGTAATAATTCGGACTTCAGGATAACTCTGCCAAATAGCTGTTTGCTGGGGAACAACTGATGCCAAAACTACAGGTAGCGGCACTAAAGAAAGTGTGTGAAGATTAGAAACAGCGGAAGTAGCAGGAAGACCAGGGAGATTTCGATCGGCTATTTGCTCGATCG
>JANYGO010000075.1 GCA_025362325.1 Cyanobacteriota bacterium
GGAACCAGGTTTACTGTTTGATGCAGTTTGGGGTATTTTGCCAGAATCAAAACTAAATCTAAGTAGTCTTTGACGCCGTGCAAGCGCACCCAAGGCAGTCGATAGTGTTCTTGGAGGTGAAATTTGGGGGACTGCAATATCGGCGAGTTTGACCTGGAACTGGTGTCTGGCTCAGCAGCGGATGCCCTCGATTTATACAAAGGCTGGTGCTGGTGCCAAATAAAGGCGACGTAGAGAGGGTGTGACATTGGTAATGAGTAATTATTAATGAGCTAGTTACGTCTTGTGCAACTTTCTGATAAATTCCACTCTGTTCACTAACATAAAGTTTATGATGTTTTTGTTAAGTACAGTGGAACTATGCTAGTCAGATCGACACATTTAGGGTACCGGGAGCTGCCGACCAGTATGGTGCCGATCGCTCCACAGAGCCGCTTTCTTGGCAGTGCTGTTGAGGTCGAAAATCGAGAAATCTCGGCATCAATGGCGAAATAGATAGGCGACAGTTTTCTGTGTTAGCAGGCACGCTGCTAAAAGCAAGTGATACCACAACTTCGCTCAAAAGCCCGCTCTTTCGGTTTCCCTTACGCCAAAAATTTATTATGTCATCAGTTAAACAGCTTGCTGTCCGAGGGGCAGTGTGGACGATCGCTAGCTACGGGCTCAGTCAAGTGCTGCGGTTGGGTAGTAACCTGATCCTGACTCGCCTGCTAGTACCGGAAATGTTTGGTCTTATGAGTCTGGTGTATGTGTTCATCACGGCTCTGCACCTGTTTTCCGACGTGGGTATCGGTACTAGCCTCATTCAGAACAAGCGCGGGGAAGAGCCAGATTTTATCAACACAGCCTGGACTTTGCAGGTATATCGCGGTTTGATTCTTTGGTTCTGCACGCTTTTGCTCGCCTGGCCCCTGGCCCACTTATACCAACAGCCTCAGTTCCTCTGGTTAATCCCTGTGGTGGGTTTCGGTACGGTGCTCTCCGGGTTCAATTCAACTTCGGTGTTCACGCTCAACCGGAATATGGCTTTTGGTAACCTAGCAATTTTTGAGTTGTCGGGACAGGCGATCGGGATTGTGGTAATGATTGCTTGGGCTTGGTTCAGTCCGACCATCTGGGCGATATTGATGGGTTCCTTTGCGTCACAAATTCTGCAATTGGTCTGGAGCCATTATTGGAATTCTCGTTCCCCTAACCGCTTCATCTTGAATCAAGAGGTAGTTAAAGAAATCTTTTCTTTTGGAAAGTGGATATTTGTTTCAACGGCTTTAACATTTTTTGCTGAGCAAGCCGATCGGCTCATCCTGGGAAAATTACTGACATTGGATGTGTTGGGCGTTTACGGCGTTGCTCTGACGCTTGCTGACCTACCGCGCTCTGTCACTTTAGCACTTAGCGGCAAGGTGATGTTTCCAGCTATTTCCAAGTTGACCGACCAGCCTCGCGAGATACTTCGCGCTAAAATCCTCAAAAATCGCCAACCGATCCTGATCGCATGCGCAATTGGCTTGGCGTTATTAGTTAGCTTTGGGGATATCGCGATTAAGATATTGTATGACCGGAGGTATGTTGAGGCTAGTTGGATGTTGCCGATCCTAGCTCTTGGCATTTGGCCTCGCGTACTCTGCAATACAGGAATAGAGTCAGCTCTGTTTGCGATCGGGAAGATTCAATATCCAGCTTTCGGCCAATTCTTGCGCTTTATTTGGACTAGCATTGGATTGTGGGTGGGATTTTCGATCGCCGGACTGCCGGGAGCGATCGTCGCAGTTGCCCTGAATGACCTTGGCTTCTACGCTGCAATTAGCTACGGTCTCTGGCGTGAAAAAGTCAATTGTCTAGTGCAAGATATTCAAGCTACACTTCTGCTTTTCGGGTTACTTGCAGCCGTGCTGGCCACTCGCTACTGTTTGGGGTTTGGTCTTCCTATCGATTTACTGCTGCAAAAATACTTCTAAGATTGAGCGCTCCTCCCACTTCCTGAATGACCAAGATTAAGGGGATATCAGCCCTGTCCTTCTAGGACTGTTTTTTCTTGAGTCTCAGGTTCCTAATTAACTCTCTAAGTAGGGCTTACTGAATAAGTGCAAAAAGGTTACACCCGATATCTTGGACAATTGCTCGATCGAAAGTCAAATGCAAGGAAAACAGATCAAATAGGGCAAAACCCTTGCATCACCGCTAGCGTTCGTGTACCGAAAAGTTGAGCGAGCCCCCACCTCACCAGAAAACTGTGAATTCCCCCAGGTCGGAAATTTTGCCTCGCTCGCGTGATGGCAAAACTGGCTAATACTTCTGGAACAGAAGATTGCTGTTACTTTTTTAGTCATGAATCTTTCTACCTGGTTGCTCCGGGTTTTTTGTTTTTTTGTTTGCCCATATTTTTGAGTGTTTCACCTTGAAATATAGCGGCACTATAAGCTAGGGCAATCAGGAGAATCAAACTTGTTAAACGCTGCGAGAATTTGGGAAAAATTATGTAATTAATTTTGTCTACTTACTTACCTGTCTCAATTTAGCCCCTGCAAGGGCAGGCATTTTGCCTGCCCCACCAACAAAATTATTTTTGAAGAGCTAGCCTTTGTTTAAACTGCCGCCAGTAAGAGCCTACTGGTGATTTTCCGAACATAATCCGCAATTTTTTCATAATTCCCATCTGCGACTGTCCATAATAAAGTGCCTGAGCTGGAATCCTTTCCGCATCAGAAAAACCCACATTGATAAAGCGTTCAATTCCTTCGCGCTTCAGGTATTTTTCACGAGTCTTCTGCAAGCGCTCTTCGTGAGTATTTGTATGAAATACCGTCCAGTTCGGATCTTCTGCCTTACATAAGCTGTATTCCTTGTGGCGTTCTACGTACTGCTCGAAAGCGAGTTCGAATAAATATCTGTCCTGAGCGCTCCCCTTAGCTGGATTCTCACCTTTGAAGCCAGACATAATAAAATCACCAGCAAATTCATGGGTTGCTGCCATAAATTTACTCCGCTTCATCAGAGCAAAATTCAGACTACACTTGTCGCTAAAGTACCACCCCGGCCAGGCGTCGTGGTGCTTCGAGGGCAGATTGAATGAACCGCTAACGGAGAAAACGTCATCGCGTTCGAGATAGCCAATCGCTTCCTCTAACCAACCATCGTGACCCTTTCGGTAGGGCAAGGTGTCAACGTGGAAAAATAGCAAGTAAGGTTTACTCGCGATCGCCCCCGATGTATATTCTTTTATATAACCCGACTCCATCCCCCCATGATTATCTTCGTGATTAGACTGGATTACCTGCAATTTGTCAATCAAACCTTCTTCAAACAATTGCCAGTATACCCTTTGAGTTTTGAGATCGCTGCCACAATCTACAACGACAACTTCACCAGGTTTACCCCCTAAAAACTGAAACCAATCTTGGAGAATGTCAGCAAATACTAAAGCATCCCCAAAGTTGGATGTCACCATTGAAATTTGGTCGAGGGTGTTCTGTTGTGGAATCATAAGCCAATGCCTCACACTTCATAATATAAAAAGCAGAAATGATTTGAAAGTTTAGCAAAAAATTAGCAATTTTTCGGCTTCCTCCTAGGTGACCTGGCAACATTAATTACATAAAGACTCTTGACTAAGCAAGGCTTGCAGGCCAGATTTTGGTATCCACTCAATAAATCGGGGTAAATCGCGAGCGTGACGAGCCTCTTTCCGGGAGCAAAATCCTTCCCAACAGGGTAGTCTACCCCGATTTATTGAGCGGATACAGATTTTGTGCAATTAATTCTACACAACTACTATAGCCTTTCTCAGATAGGTGAGGTATGACTGTGAGCGGAGTTTTTTGCCTGTATCTCGCTTACTATATAAGGACCATAAGAGGGATCTCATCCCAACAAGGTACCTCATCTTTCTGAGAAAGGCTATACCAGCATAGAGTGCTTTGACATCTCCCTCGCCTGAAAAGGCAAGGGGATTAGTAAGACCATAATCGTAGTCTTAAAGCTGTGGAAAATTCGCCTCTACACGCTCAAAAACAACTACCAGTACAAGAGGTATTGCAATGACGCTTACTTTTATCTTGTTTTGCTTTCCTTCGGCGGTTGAAACAGCAGCAGAGTCCCTCCCCGTGTCTGTAGCCCGGGGCTTCCGTCTCGTTCTTTGGTGAATTACTCGTTACCAAGCTACATTACCTGTTCGACTTCAGAAATTTCTGGAATGGCTTCGCGCAGGCGACGTTCAATGCCCATTCTCAAGGTCATTGTGGAACTGGGACAAGAGCCGCAAGCTCCTTGCAGTCTCAGGTGTACTACTGGGCCGTCGATTTCTACGAGTTCGACGTTGCCGCCGTCGGAGATTAGGTAGGGGCGCATTTCATCGAGAACTGTTTCGACGTTATCTCTGGTCAGTGCTAGTGTCGTCATATTTCGCCTCTGTGATAATTTCTTGTAGTTGATTTTGTTTGATCGTACCGTTACTTGCGGCTAAATCAAGTTTAGCCCGATATACTAATCGCAAAACCCGCTTTCTCCGAGAAAACGGATTTTGCAATTAATACCACTTCCAAAAATTAATGCAGCTTTAGGAGAGATTCCCCACCTGAGTTGTCATCCGTCATTGCCAATCTTCAATGCTTCAATGCTTGAATGCGCAAAGGGTATAACCCTAGACTACTGCTGGTTCTAGCATTTTGACGTTGGAGTAGTTAAACTCGGTTGTTGTGAGTTCACCTTTTTCTTTCGATCGCACTACTTGCTTGGTCATCACATAATAGTCGCCAATCTTCTCAAAGGTATCTTCAAATTCGAGTTCTCTGATGATTTCGTCAGTTTGGGGGTTGCGGAAAATCGCGTCGTAGTCGCTCGCCAAAGAACCTTCGGGCGTTTCTAAGCTTTTGTGGGTGTCAATTACAAAAGCCATGCGGCCCATCACCCGGCTGACTTGACAAATTGACAGACCTCGGATTTTATAATTCGATCCCATTGAGTCGCCTTGGACTAAAATATCCACAGCGTCGGTGCTGTCCTTCTCGCCGAGGGTGAAGCTATTTTTGCCGTGGGATTTTTCAAATGTGGAGCGCTTGCGGTGAGTAACAATGTCCCGCATTTGCGTGTAAACGCTCTGCTGCACTTCCTCGTCTGCAATGCCGCTGACTTCCACGGTCATGTCCGGTTTGATCGAAACATGACCCGTATATACTTCGTCGCCTTGTTTGAGTTCAATATCGGCGCTGTAACCGGGAAAGTTGGCATCCCAGGTGTAACGGTGTTCGTAAGCAGCGCGAAATAAATCGCGAGCGTTGGCTGGCTCTGTCATAAATCCCTCTTTCTCTTGACACCCCTCTAGTTTAGCTTAACCGCTCCAAGCCTGGCATTCACCGCACGGGCGGGTTGCCGACTTTCTTGGCAGAGCGCTGCTTGATCGGGGTGCTGGGCTTTGATGCGATCGCACCTGCATTGGCTTTCTGTATCGGTTGCTCCCATCTGCCAATAAAGTGACAAAATGGCTGGTGATTGAGATCGCAGTTGATCGCCATACATCACTCTCAGTTATGCGTTATCTTGAAAAAACTTGTATCCGCTTTTTAGGAGTTGCACCTGTGGCAACTATTATATCCTCTCATTAATAAAATGCTCGAAACAGTTTACAAACACTTAGAAACCTTGCAAGAACAAGTTAACCACTTGCCACCCCCGCAACAGGCAATTTTAACAAAAGCTGTGGAAAATTTATCAAATTCTTTGCAGGAAATGGCAGCCCGCCGCCAGTTTGAAAGTGCGACAAATAACGCAGCAAAGTTAGTTGAGGCAGAAAATTTAAATCGCCTCTTGGAACGCACAATCGCGCAGCAAAGAGCGCAAATCAGACAGCTACAGGAGAAATTGGACAAAGAAATCAGCCAGCACCGCAGGGACAATCAAGCATTAACTAAAAGCGAAGCTAAACTGCAAGCTACGCTGCGCAATTCTCCGGATCTAATTAGCATTCTCGGCTCCGACGGCCGAGTCCGATACCACAGCGGAGCTCTACAGCGGGTTTTGGGTTACAACCCAGAAGAAAGAATTGGCAAGTTTCACGGCGAGTTAATCCATCCAGACGATTTGCTGGCTTGGCAGGCGTATTTTGGCAAGTTGCTAGAAAATCCCGGAATTGCGGGGCAGATCGAATATCGGAAACGCCACGCTGACGGTTCTTGGATCTACATGGAGGCGATCGGCAACAGTTTGCTTTACGATTCTAGCGTGCAGGGAATTCTGATCAATTCGCGGGAAATTGGGGAACGCAAGCAAGCAGAAATCGCAGTCCGGGAGTCGGAATTGCACTACAGAGTTATGTCGCAAATTACTTCGGATTTTGCTTATTCTTTTAAGGGACTGTCAGACGGCAAGTTCGCCTGCGAGTGGGCGACAGAAGCTTTTGAGCGCTGCACGGGCCGCGTTCCTGAAGAATTAGAATCGCTTGGTTGGTGGAACTCCGAACTGGTTCATCCCGATGACAGGGAAATGTTAATTAAACAGTTAGAAGGCTGTACTTTCAGCCGCACGGGAGCCAACGAGTACCGAATTGTCAATCAAAAAGGCGAGGTGCGCTGGGTGCGGGACTGCTGGCAAGCGGTTTGGGACAAAACTGAAGGACGGGTTGTCCGTTTGTGGGGCGCTTGTCAGGAAATTACCGATCGCAAGCAAGTAGAATTGAAACTGCAACTCGCTAACGAAGTAATGATAGCGCAGATAGCCGAAGCGCCGTTGGCGATTAACTGTACCACCAATGACGGCCGTACCCTTGTCTGGAACCGCGCCGCCGAACAACTTTTTGGCTGGACTGCGGCTGAGGTTTTGGGGCAACCTTTACCGAATATTCTTGAAGGCCAAAAGCAAGATTTTTACGCGGTGCTGAAGTCTGCGGGTAATGGCAAACTGCAAAACGGTTTGGAAGTGTCTTTGTTGAAAAAAGACGGTAGTTCGATCGATGTTTGGCTGTGGGCGGCACCCGTGCGAGATGCCGACGGCGAGACACTCGGCAGTATCAACATCTTTTCCGATCTTTCAGAACGCCAGCGCATAGAGCAGGAACGCCAAAAACTAGCCGCGATGAAAAACATGAAAGAACCTTTTTGGGCGCGCTATGTCAGCCCTCCAGAAACTAAGAAAAAAAATAGCGATATGTAATTCCATCAAGCACAAGTTAAAAACATTAAAAGTGCTCCACAGCAATCTTTTGCTGGCGATATAATTTCCGGAAATATAACCGTTATAGGTTCGATCGTTCGATCGCACATAATATGATTAATACACCCGGATGCTATGTTTAGTAATTGGTATGCTGTGCTGGACAAAACCCTAATGACCTAAAAAAATCGAGTAACCAACTACTGATTTTATTGAGGGAATTTATAGATGCAAGCGTTATATTTTCCTGGCAGAAGACTTACCTGGACGGTAAATATTCGACTTTTTAAATCCGCGAATCGCATCTTTAAGGATGCGGAAATTTCTGCTTTTCCTTGCTCCTCAAAGCGTCTAACTCTGCGTGAGTCTGGCAACCTTCACTTAACTGAATGTAATCTAAGATATTGGAAATTACCTTAGAAAGGTGGATAGCCGAACGGTGAGCTTCTTGGATAAAATCTCTCTCCTCTATTGGATCGTCAGCTTGATCGTCTATGGTTAGTTGAAGATAGCCGATGATGTGATTTAGGGGAGTGCGGAGCTCGTGGGAGGCGCTCAACAAAAATTGCTTTTTGAGCTGGGATATTTCTTGTGTTCGTTGGTTGCTCTCTTGGTAGAGGGTGGCGAGGGCGATCGCGCTTCCTACTTGATCGGCAAGTTCTTGGGCGAATTCGATCTGGCCGCTCGTCCAAGGTCGATCGGTCTTACCACCCTTCCCCGACGATCCGCCCTCGCATCGGTGCAAGCTAATTATGCCATTAGGTTGCTCTTGATAAGCCGTAGCCACCACTAGCAACGACTGTCTCTGAAAAAGATCGTCGGCTTTAAAGGACTCTATTACCACCGGTTCGAGGGTAGCTAGAGCTTGAATGAAATGAGGTGCTGATGTCAGCGAGATTTCCATTCCCAGCATGGGTAGAAATGGTTTTTGACAGTATTCAGCAGCTACTTTGACTTGCAGGTTAGAACTTGGATAGGGACAAATGATGCAGCGGCTGACGCCTAGTGTTTGTCCCAGACTGTTAACTGTTTGCTGCCAAATGGTATCGACATCCAACGTTCGACGAATCTTTCTGCCAATTTGGAGTAAAACTTTTTGCGATTGAGCTGATATTTGCTGATTCATAGCAACCCTTTTTGTACCAGACTAGCAACAGTTTACCACTGCACCAATAGAGCAGGAATTTACTGAATTTGCGCGACTCCGGCTGTCCGACTTGGGACTTACGTAATTACACTCAAATTTTGCCACAGGCAGTCAAAGATTACTACGTAGTCTCAGTTGCTTTACAATATCTTTATGACTCTCACATATAACTTAGAGCGTCAAGTTTTCTTGATAATCCTTTACATTAGGGGATTGGGAAGCTGAATCAGTCCTCTGAGTTGGCATTAAGTTCTTGTAAAGTTGGTGATTTGCGGGGGTAGACTCGGGGGTGTAAGCCGTCAGAGGACAGATAGAGATGAACTGTTATCCCTACCCCCGGATTCCACTGATGCGAATTCTCGGCGGGGCCCGGAAGCGGCAGGGGCGATCGATCTGAGTAGACAACACCCAAAGAGGGAGCTTGCTGGCGGATAAAGTAAAAAATGATACTGCGGCTGTTGATAAACTATGTTGGGAGGAAAATTCCCAATTATCGATAACTTTGTATGCACGAAATGGCAGTCATGGATACATAGATATAGCAACCGCCACATCGGTGAGGACATAAATAACTTCATGAATAGAGCCGATACCCGTCAAGTATCAATGGTTTGATTCGGGTTATGCAACTGTCAACCCTTCGGCTTCGCTCAGGGCAAGCTGTCGAGCGGTCAACTGTCAACTGCTATAGCTATTTTTTCCTGTTGCTGATTCCTGATTCCTGATTCCTTGTTTCCTCAACATCCACCCTTTAAATCCGTTAAATAGCAGTAAGGTGCGCGGCGGGAGCGCACCCTACAGATATACAGCAGATTCCATGTATGTGTGGTACACTAAATTCAGTATATCAGCATAAAAAATGAAAGCTTATTCGATCGAGTTTCGTGAAAAAATAGTTAAAACCTATGAACAAGGTGATACATCAATCAGGAAAGTAGCCC
>JANYGO010000161.1 GCA_025362325.1 Cyanobacteriota bacterium
CTCGTAAATTCCCGGCAAATTACCGTCAATTTCAACAGCTTTTAAATACGCAGCAATAGCTTCATCCCAATATTTTAGTTGAGTTAAAGCGTCGCCTAAATTGCAGAAAGACCAAGCAAAATCCGAGTTGAGCGCAATCTCGCAGCGGTAAGCAGCGACAGCATCCTCCCAGCGTTCGAGTTTCAGCAAAACATCGCCCAAATTGTGATAAGACCACGAAAAATCAGGGTTTAACTCAACAGCTTTTGTGTAAGCAGCGACAGCATCATCCCACCGTTCGAGTTTCAGCAAAACATCGCCCAAACAGTGAAAAGACCAAGAAAAATTGGGATTTAATTCAACAGCTTTCTTGTAAGCAGCAACAGCATCATCAAACTGACCGCTTTCTTGCAGCGAATTCCCCAACTTGTGGTAATCATCATTATTCATGCAAAACCCCTGCAATATTCATTAACTTCTCCAGCGAGTTCACATCCACACGCATATTTTTATGTCCCGTATATTTCTGAGTTTTGTCGTCGAACAATTCAGCAATTAAATAGTAATGCTCCAACTCACACAAATTGCTGACAGTCCAAAAACAAGTTGGCACATAAATCGGAGAAAAAATCTCAATTACTTTAGTTCCCGGACTGCAAAAAACTAGATTAGTCAATCCCCCTCCGTGGGGTGATACAACTACTTTAGCCGCAGCCAAACAAGCGGCTTGTTCCGCTACCGACATCGTTTCCAGCTTGACTGTACGAAACCCAAATTTTTCTAAACAGCCGACAACCTCTTCCTCGTTGACTATTCGCCGATAGGATGCTTTTTCTCGGCTGATATAAATTCGTTCAGAATAATCTGTGTTTAGCGACTGCTGTTCATTTAAAAATATTCGTTTCAGATATTCGCATTTCCATTTCGAGGTTCCCGAACCACCATCGCAAATTGACGGAACTATTAATTTGTCTGCTGTAAAGTGTGGATGATAGCGACTTTCTAAAATTTTATCGAGTGGAATTCCTAAAGTATTTAAACTTTCTTTTTCATAAGCCGAATCGCAAGCATTGATAACAAACTTATCAATACTATCCATCAATCCGCTCCGCTGCAAAAGCTCGAACCGCGTCACCACATCAAACATCCAATGAAAATAAGCTGCGCCACCCCAGCGAGCCGACAAAAAAGCCACATTTCCATCGACGTGTTCGGCGGCAGGCAATTTGTCGGAAGTTATGACTAATTCAGGACAACCCGTTGAAATATCGGCAACAAGTTTATTGTCTGAAGTAATGGCGCAGGTAGTAGCTATATCTGCCCAAGCTCGTCCGTTTGGAATGGTGGCTACAAAAGCTTTTTTGATATAAAAAGTTTCATCTTCCCAACATCTAACGTTCGTATCGATTGTTTTGGAATCAGATAAGTTGATTTGACTTGTAGGATAGATGTCAATGCAAGTAATGCTCGGCTCTGACTCTGGTGCAATTGCCAAATTTTCTGTAAATCCACAGTATTTTTGAAGAAAACTTAACGGCAACATTTTATAGCCAAATTTTATGATATCGGCTTCGTCTACTTCTCCTTTTTGTTCCAAAGCATCAGCTATATAATAGTAAACTCCAAACAAATCGGGCTTAATTTGCAGTGTTTGAACCAAATTAGATATTGCCGCTTCCCACTGCTGTTTTGCAATTAAAGTCAAGCCCAATCCTTCGTAACACCAACAGGATTTTGGTTCGAGATTGATGCCTTTTTCATAAATTGCGATCGCGCTTTCCAATTCCCCTTGATTCCGCCAAGCATCGCCCAGCCTCTTGTACAACCAACTATGCTGGGGTTCTAGCTCAATAGCACGGCCAAAAGCAACCGCTGCTTCGGACCAATTTTCTTGTTTTTCCAGAACTTCCGCCAGACTATTGTACAGCCAACAATCTGGATTTAATTCAACAGCTTTGCGGTAAGCCGCTGCCGCATATTCCCAATTTTCGACTGCAATCAAAGCCTTACCCAACCTCTCGTAAGACCAATAAAAATCAGCATTTAGTGCAATAAATTTGTGGTAAGCCGTCGCAGCTTCCTCCCACTCAGAAAGCTCCATCAACACATCGCCTAAACCACTGTAATTCCAGCAAAAATCTGGATTTAACTCAATAGCTTTGCGGTAAGCAGCAGCGGCTTCGCCGTATTGCTCGATATCCTGCAAAGTTTCACCCAAAAAGTGGTAAGCCCAACTAAAATTAGGATTTAGTGCGATCGCCTGTTTGTAAGCGACCACAGCTTCTTCCCACAACTCTTTCTCTTGCAGACTTTTACCCAACTTGTGGTAAGTTAAATAATTGCCCGACTTAATTGTGATAGCGGTTTGATAGCAGGCGATTGCCTCATCCAGATAACCCCCATCTGCCGCAATATGCCCCAACTTTTCCCAACCTTGACACAAAACTGCTTGCTCTTCGCCCAAACTTTGATTGCCGATTTTTTTAACAATCAGTTGATAGCCTTTGTGGACTACTTCTAACTGACTGCGAAACATCTCCAAGAAAAGATCGATTCCGATTTTAGTATTTTGCTCCGGGTTGTCTGGAAATGTAAACTCATAATCGTCAAAAATCATCAATCCCCCAACTTTCACCAACCTCCAAGATAAAATCGCATCTTGCAGAGCGCTGGTGGCTTTGTGACACCCGTCAATGTAAGCAACATCGTAAGATTCTGAATCCAAGGTTACTAACACTTTCTGAGAATAACCTTGCAAGGGAATTACTTTGTCGCCCGAGCCAGTTTTAGCAATATTGCCATGAAATTGTTCTTGGAAATACAAATCAATACAAGTAATATTTGCCGTCGGATGAGTTAAAATATTATCCAACAACCAGCAAGCAGACATTCCTTGCAAACTGCCAATTTCCACAACTTGAAAATCCGCAATTCCCGCTAAATGCTGTAAATGCAGTTTCCAAATAGGAATATTGTGGGTAAACCAATCTTGGGTAAATTGATAATTTTTGGCTGCACACTCAGGCCAACCTCTCAATTCACTTGCTTTTTGGTGGAAAACCATCGCTTCTTCTACTTGCCCTAATCGCGGTAAAAGATTCCCCAAATCGCTGTAAGGCTTAGAATTCGTCGGATCTATCTCTATTTGGCGGCGGTAAGTGGCAACAGCTTGATCCAATAAATTTTCCCTAATTAAGGCAAATGCTAAATTGGAATAAAACACCAGAATATCTGGTTTTAGTTCGAGGGCTTTGCGGTAGCAACTAATAGCTTCTTGCCACATTTGTTGGTGAGCAAAAGATTCCCCTAAATAATTGTGTGCCCAATAGGAATCATTATTGATTTCCAGCACCTGACGGTAACATTGAATAGCCTCATCAAACTCGCGTCTTTGCGCGAAAAGATTTCCCAAACCCATAGAAGCACGGGCATAATTCGGATTGAGTTCGAGGCTTTTTCGGTAACAGGCGATCGCCCGATCGCATTCTCCTCGCTCCGCCCAAGTTTTACCCAAACTGTGGTAAGATTCAAAGGAATCTGGATTGATGGCAATGGCTTGTCGGTAATTGGCGATCGCCTCATCCCACCGTTTCTCCCCAACCAGCATTTCTCCCAAATTGTGATAAGCCGTTGCCAGCATCGGGTTTAACTCAATCGCCCGCGAATAACACTCGATCGCGCCATCGAGCTTT
>JANYGO010000167.1 GCA_025362325.1 Cyanobacteriota bacterium
AAAACTATCGGAGATCCCGATCG
Source organism: Cyanobacteriota bacterium (assembly GCA_025362325.1). GTDB lineage: Bacteria > Cyanobacteriota > Cyanobacteriia > Cyanobacteriales > Microcoleaceae > Microcoleus. The sequence continues at coordinate 24 of JANYGO010000167.1, forward strand.
CATTTTTTCAGGAGTAAGAGCCGAAATATTATAGGTTTTAACCCAGGTTAAATGATTCACCGATAAATTCCGGTTTTTGCTGTTTCTCAAACTTACAAAAAATTGTGCAGGATGTCAAAAACTCCTGATTATTTTGGGAGGAACTTTAAATGTTATTATTTACCCACACTCAGCGCCAAGATAGTAAAGTAGAGCAAACTCGCTCTGCAAAAAAAAAATTGTTCCAGAATTCATCTATTATTAATTTAAATTGGCTAAGGGAACGATTCAATCATTTGCGGATCGGTCAAAAAATTAGCTACGGCTATGCTTTAGCGATCGGCATAGCGATTTTGGGAACGGGTGGGGGACTGAAAGTGGGAGACTACTTTCGCAAGCAAGCTTTAATTAAGGTAAATGTTGCTGGGCAGCAGCAACAACTGCTGCAAAATTTGCAAAATACCGTGTTTGAAGCCCGATCGCACGCAGCGAGATTGCCGGCCGTTTTGGGAGACCCAGTTTGGCTACAATACGAACACAATCGGTTTGTCAAGCAAATCACTCAGGCGAAAATCCTGATTTCGGAAATACAACTTTTTGCCAGACAAAATCCCGACAGGTTAGCAATAGAAGAGAAAAATTTGCAGTCTATATTACAAAGGTATGCGCTCGTCATTGATTACTATGCTCAGCTAACTAAACTGCAATTAAAAGAAGCCGGAGTATGGGATTTGCAGGCCAACCGCATCGATGCCGCACAGCTACAGATGTTGAGGACTAGCAGCGGCGAAGAGGCGATCGTACTAGATAACCTTGCTGACAATTTGACCGAAGTAATTGCTACAATTGAAGTTCAAAAACTGCAAGGAGCGGAAGCATTAGAAGAGGCTGAAGCTTTGCGAAACCGCATTATTCTGGGGAGTATGGTGATTTCAGCACTGATCGCCGTGTTACTGGCGGACAAAACCAGCCGTGCGATCGCCCAACCCCTCGAAACCGTGAATAACGTCGCCCAGCAAGTCACTCGCGAATCGAATTTTAACCTGCAAGTACCAGTCACAACGGAAGACGAAATCGGAGTTTTAGCAGCTTCTTTCAATCAATTAATTCAGCGAGTTAGCGAGTATACACAAGAACTAAAACAAACTCAATCCCAATTAATTCAGACCGAAAAAATGTCATCTCTCGGTCAAATGGTGGCAGGGATAGCCCACGAAATCAACAATCCCGTCAACTTCATCGGTGGCAATATTGACCATGCCAACAGATACATCCAAGATTTAACAGACTTGGTAACTCTCTATCAAGCATACTATCCAAACCCACCGGATGAAATTCAAGAGCGCATCGAAGACATTGAATTGGAATTTCTCAGAGAAGATTTGCCAAAAACGCTTTGTTCCATGAAAATGGGAGCCGATCGCATTCGTGAAATTGTCGTATCTATGCGTAACTTTTCCCGCTTAGATGACGGCCAAATGAAACCGGCGGACATTCACGAAGGAATAGACAGCACCCTGGTAATTCTCAATCACCGGCTCAAACAAGGTATTCAAGTTATTAAAGAATACGGCAATTTGCCTCTGGTTGAGTGCTATGGATCGCAACTGAATCAAGTATTTATGAACGTGATCGGCAATGCGATAGATGCGCTGGAGGAGGTGAAAAAGGCTGACAAAAGGTTTTCGCCAACGATTTGGATTAGCACCGAAGTTATGGCAGACAACGCTGTCACTGTCAAGATTCGGGATAACGGGCCGGGAATTGCAGCAGCCAGTGCCCAACAGATATTTGACCCATTTTTTACAACAAAGTCGATCGGCAAAGGTACTGGATTGGGATTGGCTATTTCCTATCAAATCGTTGCCAAGCATCACGGCAAAATTGAGATGAATTCTCAAATTGGACAGGGTACGGAATTTGTGATTACTTTGCCAGTTGCTGCGTAAGATAGCGCGGGGCGGCTTCGTTTTTTGTTTGTCGGGAGTGAACGAAGTCTCGATCGCGCGACTTACAGCATCTATAACTGATATTACAGATATGGTTGAAGCCGCCCCTACAGACATCGCCGTTGTTTTACGGGATACGATCGCGCTTTCTCAACTTAAATTTAATGGGGGTGGAGGGACTTGAACCCACACGACCGTTTCGGGTCAACGGATTTTAAGTCCGTAGCGTCTACCATTCCGCCACACCCCCCTTTCGTGAAGCTGCTGCTGTGGGTTTGAGCCACTGACAACAACAGCCTTTTATTCTACAGCCAAAACCCCTATTTGCGCAACCCCTAATTGAAAAATTCCCAAAAGTCGCGCTGTATCTCCCCAAGCGGTACAATAGTTAACCAGCTAGCGGAGCGTGTCAGCCCACTTACCAGTGTTATTTTTCCCCTAAATCAAATCTATGTATATTACCTTACTGCTTTACGCCGTCTTGGCAGGAGCCTACCTCCTGGTAGTACCCGCAGCCACCTACGCTTACCTGAACACCCGCTGGTACGTGGCCACCTCTTTTGAGCGCGGCTTCATGTACTTCTTGATGTTCTTCTTTTTCCCAGGTATGTTTCTCCTCGCTCCCTTTTTGAATTTTCGCCCCAAACGGCGGCAGATAGAAGCCTAAATGCGACGTATTGACGTAATTGGAATCAGTCTCGGCTTCTTTGTAGCAGGTGGGTTGGCCTACTTGGTGCTACAATTCGCCGGACTCGACAGCATGAATGCTGGGATTTGGAGTCAGCTATTTTTGGTCGCCGGCTTGATTGGCTGGCTGGTGACTTATTTATTTCGAGCGCTTACTCAAAGTATGACCTACAGCCAGCAACTGCAAGAGTACAAAGAAGCGGTCTTGCAGAAGCGGCTGGATGAACTCACTCCCGAAGAATTAGCCAAACTTCAAGCCGAAATTGAGGAAGAGAAAAATAATTAGTTATTAGTTATTAGTTATTAGTTATTGGTTATTAGTTATTAGTTATTGGCTCTGATAACCAACAAATAACAACTGACAACTGACAAATAAAAACTGACAACTGACCAATGCCCAATGCCCAATGCCCAATGCCCAATGCCCAATGCCCAATGACTAATAACTAATGACTATTTCTAATTGTTTTGAGATTTTGCGCAAGAACAACCAATGTGCATTGATTCCTTTTATCACTGCTGGCGACCCAGATTTGGAGACAACGGCTAAAGCACTGCAAGTTTTGGATGATAACGGCGCAGATGCGATCGAGCTTGGCGTTCCCTATTCTGACCCGCTAGCTGACGGGCCTGTGATTCAAGCCGCTGCTACTAGGGCTTTGCAGCGGGGAACGCGGTTAGATCCGGTGCTGGAAATGGTAGCGAAAGTTAGTCCGAATTTGCGATCGCCCATAATTCTCTTCACATACTACAACCCAATTTTGTACCGAGGTATCGAAACCTTCTTACAGCAAATTAAAAGTGCTGGAGTTCAGGGATTAGTTGTACCAGACTTACCCTTAGAAGAAGCCGACAGTCTCATCCAACCTGCCAACCAATTAGGGATTGAACTAACATTATTAGTTGCTCCCACAAGTCCCAAAAGTCGCATAGAAGCGATCGCCCGCCAATCTCAAGGATTTATTTACTTAGTCAGCGTGACGGGGGTTACAGGAGTGCGCGAAGGCTTAGATACGCGAGCCAAAGAGTTGCTGCAAGAAATCCGCAGCATCACCGACAAACCCATCGGCGTCGGGTTTGGGATCTCGACACCCGAACACGCTCGCCAAGTGAAAGAATGGGGTGCAGACGCTGCGATTGTTGGCAGTGCTTTTGTCAAACGCTTGGCTCAAGGGACTCCAGAAGAGGGTTTAAAGGCGATCGGCGAATTCTGCAAGAGTCTAAAAACTGCGATTGAAAATGATTAGCAACTGTGCAGATACTTTCAGCCATTAGACAGATGTGGGCGATCGCCACCTGCGGTCACAATTGCGACTAAAGACCTTGTTGTACTTGAGATCATACACCCCCTTCCTTCTGGCTCCTGACCGGAAGGTTTTTTTTTAGATCCCAAAACGCAAAATATTTTAACGCAGTGCAGGCCCCCAGTAGCAAACGCTCAGCCAAGTAGGGAAACGACAATGCCGTTTCCTTACCGGAAACTGCGACTTTTAATAATTGGTATAAGATTGAGGATTGTCCCATGAGTGAAGTACAGATATCGGGCGCAGGACAGGGCAGTGCCGTGTCCCTACTGTATTTCATCCGATCGAACACTGCTATTACTTGAGGAATCTAACTTGAGATAGATGAAAGGCTCCTGTTTCTATTCGTATACTAAAAAAAGTGTTTGAATGCCTAATTCTGTAATGCTAGCCATCTACAGAACCAGCAAGCATTTGAGCATCTCACAATAGAAAGGAGCATTTTTATGAACCGACTAACTGCGTTTCTGAAAAAAATTCGAGCTGTACAAATTTTAACAGTGTTTCTCGCCGGCATTTTAGTATTAGTGAGCACTGCCTGTACTCGCGCTGATGTGATGGCAGAAAAAACGTCCGAGCCAAAAGCAAAAACGTCCGATCTAATTAGAGAAGAAGTGCCTTCAGGGGCTGTAACTTCCGAATACAAAGGCGGCCAGAATCAATACAGTGATGACGATCCCAGAAACCCAAACGTTACAGCAGCAGAAGCAAAAGCTCAGCTTCTCAAGGAGCAAGCGCAGCAACGCATCGACACCAAATCTAGCAGCAATGTCGGCGAAAACGTGCGGCGGGTAGCAAAAGATGCGCCGGACAAACTCGACCAAATCGGCGAAAAACTCAATGACGATGTTCGCACGGCTCAGCAGAAAGCTGATAACTTTGGCGACAAAACCAAACAAGGTTTTGCTAATCTTAAAGAAAACACTCGGGAAGGCTTGAAGGGAGCAAAAGACATTGTTAAAGAAGCGACAGAGGGAGCAAAAGAAAGAGCAGCAGAAGGTACTGAGTCGCTGAAATATAACACCGCCAAAGGTCAAGAAAATGTCAAAAATGCAGCGCGCAATGTAAAATACAGCGCTGAAGATACCTCCGACAAGGTTCGCGCCAAGGTGAATCGAGATATCGACAAAACTCAACGAGCAGCAGAAAGAGCGGCAGACGCGATCGACTAATTTCAAATAACCTTGAGAAACGAAGCAATCTCAATTTTTGCGATTGCTTCGTTTCTCGCCCAGAATCGGCAGTATATATGTCAACCTACTTACCAGAAAGAATTGGTTTAAAGCCGGAACCCAAAGCGGGGAGAAATTAAAAGAAAACTATTCATTACTCCAATCCTCTTCCTTTTAGGTAGAGGTCGCCCTCATCCCTTCGACTGCGCTCAGGGCAAGCCCTCATCCCTTCGACTGCGCTCAGGGCAAGCTGTCATCCCTTCGACTGCGCTCAGGGCAAGCCCTCATCCCTTCGACTGCGCTCAGGGCAAGCTGTCAACTGAATGAAGGATTTTTATCGCCCTTAATTGTTGACATTTTCCCAATCTTCCAGTGCTGCTTTTGCACCAGCTTCTACCATCAAACTCAAGTCGCAACCGTATTCTGCGGCACAACTAAAAGAACCAAGCTCTAGCAAATAAAGCTCTCCGTCTGATTCGCAAATATCTATTGAATAAAGAGCTTCTGGATACCAGCTCACTTGCTTTAAGACTTGACTCAGATAGTTATCTAAATAACCTCCTCTGATTGTTTCATCGACTCTTTCTTCTCCGACTAAGTAGAGAGAACCGGTAATAATTTGATTTTTATAAACAAAGAATCTCCACTCTTTAGTAATTGCTCGCTGGCGGCTGACTAATACTAAAGTTGTTTCATCTCTTTTTAGTTCGCTTCCCAGAGACTGCACGGTATTTAAGATATTGAGGTTAAAAACCCCAGCCCTAAACGATTTCATATTGCTGTCGGGTCTGACAAACAAATCTCCGTCTGATCTGAAGTATTCGAGAATTTCTGCTCTTCTTCTTACCAATTCTCCCAAAGAGAGAATGAAGTATTTGTTATTTAGTAAATATTCACCAAAATAAGTGTAGTAGGTGGAGCAGCGGAGGTTTTTTTCATCCATATAAGCTCCGGGAATCCAAGAGGTTCTCAAGATATCCCGACCTAAATTTAAAGTTCCTTTGAATAATACACAATCGTGGTCGGGAAAATATTGGTTTGCTGCTTCTGGGCGAAAATTGAGATATTTTATTTCTTTGTATGTATATCCTTGTTTCTGCAATTCTCCGATAAATTGCTCTTCCACATCAGAGATATCTTTTTCAATCAGCCATTTTACTGGTTTCATCATAAAAATGGGTAGAAACCCCGTCCCTTCGGCAAGCTCAGGGCGAGCCTTATAGGACGGCTTTATATTCCCTTTCGGGAAGGAGGGGTATGGTTGCCCCTCCGTGGAGACATGGTTGTCTCCAAAACTCCCTTGCGGGGTTAAGTTAGCTTGTCGGTCAATGTTTTGAGAGCTTTTTAGACTTGCAGCACTGTAAAGAGTGACCTTAAAACTGTTTAACTGCAAATGACAGAGCAGGGGACTTCGCACTCTCCAGGGTGTCGTGACTCCAAAAACGTAGTCAGTGAAGACTATAGCTGGTCAGAATGGCTTACTAGATTTCTCTCGCAAGCCTCATGCCTTCAGGCTGAGGTTCCTGACATCGACTTATTTTCAATTTACTTAACTATACATTGTATTTAGCCAGAGCCACTACTGTCGCGATCCTACGGTCTTTCTCATTCATTTCACCGCATTTAATATTAACCGCAGCAACTTATACCTAAGTATAAGGCTCTAATCGCGATCGCCCAAGTATAAAATATTGTTACCTAGCAGAGTATGGGGATTTTAGATCTACAGCTCGAAAAATATGCTATTTATGTCCTAAGATAGATACACTAACTATTTTTCAGTTAATGTCTGGCTTGAGGTCAGCGGATATAGATGCAACAGTAGATGTAGTACATTTGACAGTAATGCCTGGATATCGCCCGATCGCTCGATTTTACATTAATTCTCGCTCGCCTGTCCCGGCAGCACCCGAGAAACACCCGCAGCCCGGTAGCAGCAAACTCTTGCAGTTTCGTAACCGGCGCGCGAATGTCAAAAATCTTGACATCTAGGACACAATTACAGCAGTAGAAAATCCTGCGCAGGCAATTACAGCCTGGTTGTGGCTCCCAGAATGCGATCGAGTTGCATCAACTGCTGTTAATTACATCGCTCTCAATCATCCTCAAGCCAACAAACTTTCACGGGCGCAACTCGAACCGAGTCGCATCATTGACAAATATATGAAATCTGGCAAGATGGGAATTTATCTTGACTGTTATCTACCCAATTGAGCGGGTTCAAATTTAGAAAATAGAGGCGATAGATACGCAATATATTTGAGCCACAATCCGCAGCCGACAGACAGGGGCAACACAAGCAAACTTTATTTTGAAAATTGTGTTTCGATGCTAATAACTATGATGCACGACTTTTACGATGCGCTGGCAGATTTGGCAATTTATGCAGGTGCCGCACCGACGGAGCGCCAACGAATCCTCAAGCGCGTTGGGGCGAGTCAGAAAAAACTTAAAGAATGCGCGCACCTCACCCCGATCGATTGCCAGCACAAGTTGGATCTGGTTGAGGCAGAATGGCGGCGCGTTTTGGGGCAGAAAGCAGAAGCAATGGAATTGTACGATCGAGCTATTGCCGGAGCTAAAGCTCACGAATATTTGAACGAAGAAGCTCTCGCCTGCGAACTCGCTGCTAAGTTTTACCTGTCATGGGGAAGAGAAAAAATTGCCCGAGTCTACATGATAGACGCCTATGATTGCTATGTCCGCTGGGGAGAAACAGCCAAAATAGACGACTTAGAAAAATGCTATCCCCAATTGTTGTCACCGATTTTGCCAGCCAAATTGGCGGCAAATCTATTAGCAACTGTCGCAACAACTGCTAATCAAAATCCCTCGCTGCCTCCATCTATTCATCCGTCTGTCTCGGCGAGCATCTCTGATTTCGGGGTTTTTTCGACTCTGCTAAAAGCTTGTCAAACGCTCTCTAGTGAAATTGAACTCGATCGACTGATTGCCAAACTGATGCCACTGGCGATGACAAATACAGGCGCTGACAAAGCAGTGCTGGTGTTACCAAACGGCAATCAATGGGAAATCGCAGCGATCCGGGCGATCGACAGTTTGGGAGTCGAGCGGGCGATCGGCTTACCATCGCCAACACTCGATAAAAACAGCGATATCCTGCCCCTAAAAATGGTTGACTGCGTTAAAAACTTATTGAAACCTGTAATTGTGCGGGACATCGCTCAAAATTGCGATTGGGAGTCTGATTCTTACATCCTCAAATACCAAGCGCAGAGCCTGCTGTGCTGGCCGATTCTCGATCGAGGTAACTTAGTCGGCATTTTGTATCTGGAAAATCGGTTAACTGTAGGAGTTTTTACGCGCGAGCGCCTGCAACTTCTCAATCTCCTGTGTTCCCAAGCAGCCATCAGTTTTAAAAATGCTCTGCTCTATAAAAAATCTCAGGATTACAGCCAACAATTAGAGCGATTGCTAACAAAATTCAGCCGCACCGAAGCTCAGCTTGCAGAGCAGAAACAAATGCTCCAAGCGATTCTTGATGTCGCTCCGATTTGGATTTGGATGGTTAATCCCATGGGTAAAGTACACTTTTTTAATAAGACATTTTGTCAAGATGTGGGCGCGCCTCTGAGCGCTTTCCTAGCTGTCGAGCATTACAAAGATGTACTGGGGGAAAATGCAGCGAACTGTCTGGTTTCAGATGTCGCCTGCCTTGCCCAAGATTCGCCGCATTACTCCAGCGAAACTCTCACATTAGTTGACGGCAAACAACATTATTTAGAAGTCACGAAAGTGCAGTTAAAAAATGCCCAAGGCGAGACGATCGGGATTATTGGTTTGGGTGTTGATGCCACCGATCGCAAGCAAGCAGAGGAACTTTTGCAAGAGCAAAATCAACGGCTCGAACAAACTTTAAAAAATTTACAGAAAACGCAACTGCAACTCGTGCAAAACGAGAAAATGTCGGCTTTGGGCAATTTAGTCGCCGGAGTCGCCCACGAAATAAACAATCCGATTGGGTTTATTTCTGGTAACTTAAACGAAGCTAAAAGGAGTTTGGCAGATGTTGTGGAACACTTAGAATTGTATCGCTCGGATGCACCGAAATCGGAAATTGCCGATCATGCCGAAGAGATTGACCTCGATTATCTCTTGGAAGATTTACCGCAGATGATTGATTCCATGCAAGTCGGGTGCGATCGCATTTGCAGCATCAGCACCAGTTTGCGCACCTTCTCCCGAGGCGACAAAGACTACAAAGTTCCTTTTAATATTCATGAGGGCATTGATAGCGCTATTTTAATTTTGAAACACCGCCTCAAAGCCAACGAACACCGCCCGCAGATCGAAGTGATAACTAAATACGGCAATCTCCCTAAAATCGAATGTTTTCCAGGTCAACTGAATCAAGTTTTCATGAACCTGCTTGCCAATGCGATCGATGCCTTAGAAGATTCAAATCTCGGACGCGGTTTTAACGAAATTGCCATCAATCCCAACCGCATCACCATTTGTACCGATGTACTGGGCGAAGCGCAGATTAAAATTAAAATTGCTGATAACGGTACCGGGATGAAAGAGGAAGTGAAACACCAGATATTCGACCATTTATTCACGACAAAAGGTGTCGGCAAAGGAACTGGATTGGGGTTGGCAATTGTGCGTCAGATTGCGGTAGAAAAACACGCCGGCACTATCGAGGTAAATGCGGAGCCAGGAGTAGGCACTGAGTTTGCGATCGTTTTGCCTGTGAAAGATAAATTATAATTAAACACTCCTGGAGGTATAACCTCTCGATCTCAATCCGCTGACTGCGATTGCTTTTATAAGAGATCTCTGTCGAAGGAGTGAGTGGGTTGGCAATCACAAAAAACGTTAACCCAAGGGTATTGCTCTATATCTTGTATCGCTTTGGTGCAGTCTCACAGGAAATTGCCGATCGCGCGCCAGAGATAGACATCGATTATCTGTTGGAAGATTTACCGCATATGATTGATTCAATGCGAGTCAGGTGCGATCGGCTGTCGCAGCATCAGCACCAGTTTGCGTACCTTCTTGCCCAGCGACAAAGACATCAATAAACACAGATCTGCTGTGCAGGCAAAACACCCTTCAACTGCTCGAATAAATCCCTCTTTCTTCGAGTTTGTGCATAAAAAATTCTTCCAAAGAAGGCTTAGCCAAATTCATCCCAATTAGCTGCCCTCCCGTCATGCTCAGACTAGAAATAAACTCCTTCGGATCGCCCTGCAAATGACCGTACCACAAATCATTATCGACTTCCATATCCGGTATCCATTTTTGCAGGATATTCAAATGGCCGCCCCTACCTTCAACTCGGTAAGTTTTAGTATTGCCCAAGAGTTCGTCTATCGCCCCAACGCAGATTAATTCACCCCTCGCCAAAATTGCCACTCGATCGCAAATCTTCTCCACATCCGACAATATATGCGAATTAAAAAAAATCGTTTTTCCTTGATTTTTCAGCGATAAAATTATCTCCCGCATCTGATAGCGTCCCATCGGATCTAAACCCGACATCGGCTCATCCAAAAATACCACATCTGGATTGTTAATCAAAGCTTGAGCCATGCCGATCCGTTGCAGCATTCCCTTAGAATACTGGCGCAACTGTTTTTTAATTGCCGCCGCTTGAGATAGCCCAACTAAGTCTAGCAAATGCGGAATTCGCTGCCGCTGAATCGAGGGGGGAATTTCAAACAAGCCCGCCGCAAATTGTAAAAATTCCCAGCCCGTGAGATAATCGTAAAAGTAGGGGTTTTCTGGCAAATAGCCGACTCGCCGCTTCACAGTGCGATCGCCCAAAGGCCTCCCCAACAGCAGCGCCCTGCCAGAAGTGGGCCGCACTATACCCAGCAAAGTCTTCAGCAGCGTAGTTTTCCCCGCTCCATTTTGCCCTAACAACCCGAAAGTTTCCCCCTCAGAGACAGTCAGAGTGCAACTTTTGAGCGATTCAATTTTTTCGTTCATCCAGAAGCCAGTACGGTAGAACTTCCCCAGATTAAATGTTTCCACCACTGGGGTAGCTCCTCGCATCTCGGTGGGAGTTGGCGCATCTATAAGAGGTTCCATTTTCGTCATATAAATAAGTAGCACCTGATTATATTCTAATACGCTTGGGTCAAGTCTGATCCCCCCTAGCCCCCCTTGAGAAAGGGGGGGACAAGAGTATTTTCAAAGTCCCCCTTCTTAAGGGGGATCTCCGGGCAATAAACAGTGTTATCTAAACCGTACTGGATTATATTCTATTGCATAAGTCCAGTAATAATTGCTCTATTTAATGTTAAACTAATATTAGCTGCACTTAAAAATTTCTGAATATGGATCGTTCAAAAATTATTGCTATTATCACCGGCGTGATTTCTATACTGTTAGCAGTTGCCTACCTGCTGCTCGTCACCATCCTCGACTTCCGAGGCGAAATGCTGCCCGCACCTCAAAGTCAATTGCCAGTCTCACTGCCAACTCAGCAATTGGCTAATGCTAATCCTACTTTACTAGCACCGAGAATTTATCCTTAATCAAACACAATACCCAGATATCCGACTTATTTAAAAAATTCCTGTTTGCAAGGTGCGTCAGGGTATAAAATTTTGACTATAAACTAAGAATTTCCCCTGACGCACCCTACAATAAATACAGAAATAATCCAACTCTTGTGGGGCGATGCTCTGAGCAGCGCCCGAAATATGCAATTTAAATGCAGTACAGCTTAATACAAATGAATTGCTTTCATCATGTGATATGCAACTAGCAACTGCGTCAAAGCTAGCGGGTAACTTTGCAAAACTTCGCCAGTTGTGCCAATTAGTTTACCAATTTCCGGGTTGCCTTGGGCGCTGCAAAATCCACGCAGGTGGGGCATTTCATTGCACAAAATCTTTTCCAGTTCATTTACTTGCTCGCTGGTAGCGTGGGAGTGTACTTCCAAAACATCAACAGGTTTGCCCATATCCCGATCGAGTCCCAAGCGAATTGCAGGTTTAAAACTATCACTACCTCGACCTAAAATCTCAGTAAAATCAGGGTGAGGAATTGTCGGCCTCAGCACTAAACGGACGCTTAAATTTGATTCTTTGTCTGCTTCTGACGGGTAAAAACTAACTACAACATCGGCAAATTTGCGCTGGGGGCGAATATAATCTTCTGAATCCGGTTCCCGCTTTTCCATTTCCGCCAGCACCTGTTCTTCTGTATAACCGCGCTTCATAATATCGCGTTTAACTTTCCACTGAGTTCGCAGTGCTTCTGGGGGAGCGAGATACACTTTTACATCGTAAGAATCGCGGATGGTTCGCGTTGAGTAACCCAGCAAACCTTCAACGATTACAAATTTACTGGGCTTGATGTATTCCGGCGGGTCAAATGTACCTGAGTGGTGGTTGTAGATGGGTTTTAGAATAGCTTGTCCGGTGCGCAGCAGGCTGAGGTGCTGCTGCATGATGTCGAGGTAATTGCAGTCGGGATGCAGTGCTGTGAGTCCGATTTCGGCGCGTTGCTTTCTGTCGTAGCGGTGATAGTCATCCGTGCAAATCACAGTGACATTTTCTGGCCCCAATACTTGGGCAATTCCCCGCGTCAGGGTGGTTTTGCCCGCTGCGCTGTCTCCGACGATACCGAGAATGATTGGTCGATCGCTCATTGTTTTTACCCCGACGGACAATAGCAAAATTTTGGTGTCAATCTTAGATATTATCAAAATTCGGTTCGATCCGATCGCGATATCGCATGGTTTGACTTGCTCCCTCCGGGAGTCTCCCCAAATGTGTAAAATTATTGTATTATTTCTTAATAAAATGCGGCATCGGAGACTCGGGGAGCATCTGATGAAAAAATGACGCCCATTTCTCGATCGACATCGTGGGCGATCGTACTTTTGCATCCGGCTATAGTCAGAATTTAGGGCAAATTACCCCCGCAAAGTGTCCCGGTAGTCTATGAATGTAGTGCAAATTGCAGCAGCGTTGCGACAGATGGGATATTTTTGGTTTCAAAACGGGTAGCCAATCGACACGGAGGGCGATCGAATTTACCCGCAATATGAAGTTTTAACCAAAGCTTTCGCTGTGCCTGACAAATTAGGATAAATTTGAGTTGAGGATGTACTCCCGCCCTCACAAACCGAGTTTTTTTAACTCTTGTTCGCCTGCTGCAACAAAGTATTTTCCTGAAAAAACCAGGTTTCGACGCATCCGTGCGTAAGTTCTAAATTCCCACAAATCTTAAGTTTAACTAATACCACATTCCCAAAATAATGCAACTGTAAGTAAGCTCCCAACCCAGATCCACTAAGTCATTCCTCATCTAAAATTTCAAATGGTATAAGCCCATAGCAAGCCGATGAATCAACCATATTCTGAAAAAATTAGGCGTAGTATTTTAATTGTTGACGACAATCTTAACAATTTAGCGTTACTGGAGCGAATCTTATCGAGGAAAGGCTATGAAGTACGACTTGCATCTAGCGGCAAACAGGCGCTAGATTCTGTCAATTTGACTCAGCCTGACTTGATTTTGCTGGATATTATGATGCCCGGGCTCGATGGCTATGAAGTTTGCAGTCTCTTGAAAGCGAGCGATCGCACTCGCGGCATTCCCATTATTTTTCTGAGTGCTTTGGTAGAACTTTCTAATAAGGTGAAAGCCTTTAATACTGGCGGGGTAGACTACATTACTAAACCTTTTGAAGCCGTAGAGGTGGTAGCTAGGGTTGAAAATCAATTGCGGCTGCGGGAACTAGAGCTGCAACTGAGGGATAAAAATAAGATGTTGCAGCGGGAAATCGCCGATCGAGAACAGGCAGAAATTGAAACGCGGTTGCTGTTGGAAACAACCAAGTTCCAGAAAGAAGAAATTGAAGAATTGCTATTAAATATTTTGCCAAAAGCAATTGCCGAGCGCTTGCAGGAAGGACACAGCCTAATTGCTGACAGCTTTTCGGATGTCAGCGTTTTATTCGCAGATTTGGTGGGATTTACAAATTTTGCATCTCAAAAAAGTGCGGCAGAAACAGTAAAAGTTCTGAATCAAATTTTTAGTCAATTTGACCAGTTATCGTTACAGCACGGTTTGGAGAAAATCAAAACTATTGGTGACGCTTACATGGTAGTCGGCGGTTTGCCGGAACCGCAGGAAAATCACGCTTCTGCTATCGCCCAAATGGCACTGGATATGCAAGCTGCTGTCGCTAGCTTCAATGTCAAAAACAATCAAAGCTTTAGTCTCCGCATTGGAATAAATATAGGTGCGGTGGTGGCGGGAGTCATTGGTTTAACTAAATTTAGTTACGATTTGTGGGGCGATACAGTGAATGTTGCTCAGCGGATGGAATCAAACGGTATTCCGGGGGAAATTCAGGTGACTGCTGCGGTTTACGAGCGTTTAAAAGATAAATTTTCGTTTAAACTGCGCGGTGCTATTGAGATTAAAGGTAAAGGAGAAATGATGGCTTATTTTTTGGTGGGGCGAAGTTAGTAATTAGTTAGTGTCCAATTAAATAGATATAAATCCTGTAGGGGCGGGTTCACAAACAATTTATAATTCACATACTTGATATTAATAAACCAGCCCCCACTGGGGCGAAGTTAGTAATTAGTTAGTGTCCAATTAAATAGATATAAATCCTGTAGGGGCGGGTTCACAAACAATTTATAATTCACATACTTGATATTAATAAACCCGCCCCCACCCATCGATGATTCACAGGGAGCGAATCCGTCGCATAAAATCGTCTCGTTTGGTTGAGGCGGGTTGATAAATCTTTGGGTTTTATAACATATATAGCAATCCTAAATCATTTTCAATAACTGGTTCCTAGGCTCTGCCTGGGAACCGATGTCACTCTTGCTCTGCCTCGCCTGCGAAAAGGTCGGCAGAGCCTCCGAATCTGCGTTACCAGGCAGAGCCTGGTAACGAGTATATAATACTTGATATTAATAAACCCGCCCCCACCCATCGATGATTCACAGGGAGCGAATCCGTCGCATAAAATCGTCTCGTTTGGTTGAGGCGGGTTGATAAATCTTTGGGTTTTATAACATAAATATGGGTGAACCCGCCCCTACGAGACTTGGGTTTTACCATTCATCGTGTCGCTTGTTGCTGTAAGTTTCCCAATCGTCGCCTTGCGATTGATACAAGGGTTCTGGTTCCAATTGTTCTAGCATTTCTAATTCTGGTTCCGATTCCTGCTGATAAATGTTCAGAGGTTCGACAACGCGGGCGATCGCATCTTTGACAAATGCTTTGACAAACTCGTCTTTGCGATTTAACTGAAACTGCCTTTGCACCACTTCCGCAATGCCGCCGTCGCCCCAATCTTGGTCATGGCGGAAATATTCAATAAAACTTTTGCCGGCAATTCTGGTTAAATAAGCGGCGCTGACTGCTTGAATTGCTTTCCCGAGTACAAACCCGGCAACGCTTAATTGCAGCGCCCTTGACACTACTTGAATTACGCCTTCAACTATTCCCAAACTTGCTAGGGTTTTTGCTAGAGATAATGCCAATTCTTTCGCGCGCTCGATATTTAATTCGCAGCCGTAAATCTTGGCAATTTCTACTACCATTTGAGCGTTAACTGCTGCTGTCGCTAACAAATCCACAACTGGCAAAGGCGTTACGGCAATTACTCCGGCTCCGATCCACTGAAATCGCTCTACTGCTTTATCAGCTTGCCGCCGCCTTTGAGCGTCAATTAACTTGCGCGCTTGGTCTCCCAAGTGCTGAGATTGCAGCAAAATATTGTCAGCAATTAAGTCTTCGCCTTCGGCTCGCAAAATCGCAGCGACGCGCCGAATTAATGGCATAATATCCGGGTCTGGCTGAAAAATTGTGCCGTCTTCTAGTACAACTTTTTGCGGATTTGCGCTAATGGCGACTACATCCATTGCTGATACAAAACCTTTGACTCGCTGCTGAAGCCGATCGAGAATTTCATCTCTGTCGCTGTCGGGATAAAGGTCAACTTTATTAAAAACCACGATCGACCTTTTGCCAATTTCCGCCAAAGTCCGCAGCGGTTCGTACTCGGATTTGCGCAAATCGCCGTCCAAAACAAATAAGATCAAATCTGCCCTCGCCGCCAACTGCCTCGCCAATTCCTCTCTATAAGTTCCCGCAACTCCCGCTTCCAAGATGCCTGGGGTATCAGTAATTGCTAATTCTCGATCGATTCCTTTCAATGAAAGAGTGTAAGTTTCCCCAACTTCGGTAGTTCCCATCGGCGCACCCACCTGTCCCGCCATCCGCCCCACCAACGCATTCACAGCGGAAGTTTTGCCCGCAGAACCGGTGCCGAAAACAACTACTCGAACGCTGCCGCGAGCCATGCTAGCTTCAATTTCGCGGGCTCTCAACAGCAAAGCTTGCCGCGCTACTTCATCTTGAATGCGATCGACTTGTTGCCGAATTGCTTTAAGATTTTCCGAAGCAGCTTCACTTTTCACAACAGGAATCTTCGGAGTAATCGGCCGTTTTCCCTTAACTTTCTGAGGGCGTTGCAGCAACCTAAAATAGTAAACCAGCGCAAAAATTAGCGTTGCCAAAAGTACAATTATCAGGAAAATCAGCAAATTAGCCAGCAGCGGAGAAGCAGACCACGCAACTTGACTGTAAAGCCCTGTTAAGGAACTCACCAGCCCAATAATCAGCCCCAGGGTGAGGCAGAAAGCAGCAATTAAGGTTAACAGGCGCGGCAAAGGCATGAGGGGAGCGGCAAATAAAAGGGTTATACTTTGATTTTTACATTTTCATCAAAATTCGGAACTGATGAAGCGCCCGACGATCGCACTGTTTCGCCCGCAAATCCCGATTCTGCTTGTCCTGCGGGCGCGATGACATCGGGTTTGAGTGCCAGCGAGACGGACAAGTGCGATCGATCGGGCTCAAGGCTGTAATTGTAGCTTAGCAGGCAGTTTATTGCTGCACTCACCTGCCCGAACTCGGTAGCCGGTTTATTTGCACCTACCTATTTAATCGGTGATTTATTCGATCGCGAGTCAAGCAATACTTTTTTAGTATAAAATAAATATCATATTAAGTACGCAGAAACCAGGTTTCTTAACATAAGTGCGTCTTGGAATATCCGAAAGCAGAAATTAGAAACCGGGTTTCAAAAGCCGGGTAAGAGCGTCCTAATTCCCCAAAAATATTACATTAAGTATCGATGCGGTACTCTCAAATCAGCGGCGAGTTAAGTTAAACTAAATTGTCAATGCGTGAATTATTCACAGGTTCGCATCTATGCAGCTCAAACATCATAACCAGGCTTCACAAGAACTCCCTACCTCTTGCGAGTATAACATCAAAGAGATCGGGTCACCAAAGCCCAATTATTTCGCTCAAATAGCCCGTTACTTCGGCAATCTCAGTATTAGCGACAAAATCTGCGGCGGCTACGCATTGGCTCTTTGTGTTGCGATTGGGGGAACGACTGTCGGGATGCTGGCGGGCAATCATTACTATCGCAAAACTAACAATCAAGTACACATCGATCGAGAAAGTCGCCTTTTAAATAAGTTTCAGGTGGCTTTACTGCGGACGCAAAACAGCCAACAGCGGCTAATTTACTGGCTCGATCAGCCAGAATTATTTCAGAGCAAATACCAACAGCTACAAAACAATATCTACAGTTTTAAGTTGTCGATATCTGAAGTTAAGAGTCAGAAAGACATGGATCAGGTAGAAGGTTTACAACATTTCCGAAAAACTTACGATTCGCTGCTGTCTAATTACATTAACCAGCTAGAAACAGTTAAGAAAAAAATCAGTAATTTGCCCGATCAGCCGACCAATAAAAGTATTAAACGCAAGTTGCTGTCGAAATTAGACCAAGATAAAATTGGGTTGCAACTAGATAACGCGGTCAATGATTTAGCAGGAATTATCGATCGCGCCCAAAAGCAAGAAGATGCAGCCCGGGAGGCTCTGCTGCGAGCGCAGACGCTGCGGGTGCAAATAATTTTTGGTAGCATGGCACTGTCGATCGTAGTTGCAGCACTGCTAGCGGGCTACACCAGTCGGGCGATCGCCAAACCCCTGGCGGCTGTAACTAAAATCGCTCAGCGAGTGAGTGAAGAATCTAATTTTCAGTTACAAGTACCAATTACCAGTACCGATGAAGTGGGAGTATTAGCTGCTGCGATAAATCAACTGATTCTGAAAGTAAATCACTTGCTAAAAGAATTGAAATCCGAACAAGAAAGCCAGATACTTCAAAATGAGAAAATGGCAAGTTTGGGGCGAATGTTAGCCGGGGTTGCTCACGAAGTTAACAACCCAATCAATTTTATCTATGCCAATATCGACCCCGCCCAAAATTATGTGGAAGATATTTTAGATTTGCTCAAAACTTATGAAACCGAAATCCCCAATCCGCCTCCCGCAGTCAAGGAAAAAACCGAAGAAATAGATCTGGATTTTCTCAAAGAAGATTTGCTCAAAATATTTGACTCGATGCAAGTGGGCGCTGAAAGAGCAAAATCTATTATCTTAAGTTTGAAAGATTTTTCTCGCCTCGACGATAC
>JANYGO010000170.1 GCA_025362325.1 Cyanobacteriota bacterium
AAGGCCAAATTCTACTGTTTTTTGGGCGAAGGGGCGGGAAAGATTGGCGGGATAGCAGCCTGCATGGTAGCGCCCGAAGTGTTTGTGCGTAAGTTTATCGGCGTCGCGCATTCCGGTTAGGTTGGCGATGATTGTGGGGGCATCTACGGCGATGATTGCTGGTTCGGTTGGGGAGATTTGGGTGTCGATCCAGGCGAGGATGTCGTTAACGGATTGTTGGCGATCGCACTCGATTAATTGCAATCGATTGTTTTCCCAGTTTAAGCAGCACAATCCGCTTGCTCCTGAGCTCCAACCTAAGTCGATGCCGATAAATTTCATAGTTAATTTGGCTTAACTTTTATGTTTGTTTTTCATCGGATGGCGGGGACTGTTTTTGCATTTGTTTTTGACGTTCTCTCACAGCTTGTTCCAAAATGAATGCTGACAAACCGCTGATTGAACGGCGTTCCTCATTCGCCCACTCTTGAAGTAGGTCATGGATTCCTTCTGCTATGGAGGTTGATATGCGTTTAGCCATTAGAGGTTAATTGTTTTTTATTTAAGCCGATCGTCATTGTCCAGTATTTTAGACAATTTTGTCGATAATGCGGCATAATGCAACATTATGCCGCATTATGCGCCGATAGCGCGTGCATATTGTGCTGTATTTAGACAATTATGTAAATACGAAGCATATATGCTTGACAAATGCAGCATATATGGATAAAATCTTAGAGAGTCAAAAGCCAGCGCTGAACTTTCGTCGGGCCCGCGCTGGCTAATGGCTCCCCAAACTACGTAAGGAGACAATTCCTATGATAAAGCCTGTGAGCGACGGGAAGGAATATAACCGCGGCTATCAGCAAGCTTTAGATGATTTTGGCATCACGCAACTGCTGTCGGGTATCCGCAGCTACTCGAATGAGGATTTTGATGCTACGGGCGCGCGCATGACTGGGCCAGAGATCGAAAGCTTTGCGGTGTTTCTGATTCTGCGCGTGGGGGCGAATCTGAACGGAAGCGCGATCGCCCGTTATCTCAACACTCTCAGAAAGGCCAATTCTCCGGTAATTGCCGATCGCGCGATCGAACTCAACTCAAATTCGCGAGGGAAAACACCTGAAAAGTCAATGCAGGGCGATCGCAATTCTTGGGCGATCGTCCGCATTTTACCGAATGCTCAGCACTATACAATTGCGCGTTTTGTCAACCGCCAAGATGCGGACGATCGGCGGAGGGCTTTGTGTCGGTTTATTCCTGATGGAGTGTTTGAGGTTGTGTGGGTGCGATCGGCTGTTTAAAGAGACAAGGGCGGGTTTTATCCAATTAGTGTGTTAATTCAGAAATCCTTTGTATCTCTCGTCAATCGCGAAGTCTCGATCCCCCTAAATCCCCCTTAAGAAGGGGGACATTGAGTGCTTCCGATTTCTTCGCTTAAGAGGTGAACTTTGAGTGCTTCCGGTTCCCCCCTTATTAAGGGGGGCTAGGGGGGATCGAGGCCTTAATCATCAAATGGCACACCGATACTACGTTATTTAGACGCTTTAGAAGGTGCGGGACTTACAATTAACAATTGATCGCCGGATTGACTTTGTTGAATGGCAATCACTGGCGGGCGAGCTTTAGGGTTTGTTTGCTGTTCTTTTGTTAAAGCCGGAAACAGATAAATCCAGTTTCCTCTTTCCAAAAGCAACCGCCAAACTCTAGGTTCTTTGGGGTTAGAAGTATCCGTGTCTGCCTTGCCTAGCCAGTCGTCAAATAAACCTTTATCGCCAATGAATTTATACTTTTCTAGAGTAAGTTTGTCATCAAAGACATTATTGAGCTTTCTGCCTAAACCAAGATTCTCTTGCTTGCCAATTAAAACAACGGCGGGTAAAGAGGAATTTTCCCCGGCATCGCGTCGGGCATCGGCAATACCTTGGTGGTAAGCTGACCAGAATAAAACTAGCAATACCCAACCGACAATAATAATTTCGTCAACGAGCGATCGCAATAATTTGATCGAGTTATATCTATTGACATTGAATTGTTGCCAAGAGTCCAGAATGCGGGTAATTCGCCATAATCTTCTTGTGATAGCATAGGAAACACACCTTGCAATTGTCCAATTAAGTGTAGCAGCCATTTTCTTACTTATACTATTAAGCAGCCACAAACTGTGATAAATTGCAAGGGCTGCGAGCAGAATGGCGATCGCGCTTTTGACTATTGTCCAGCCATCGCCTAAAAATACCTGAAGCGGTACTAGGAAAAACGATTCTACTGGTAAATCGAGGGTAATTACATTTAGCTGAAAGCAGTAAAAATAAGACCAGCGATAAATCCAGCCCGTGAAAAACAAAGCGGCACCGAGTAAGCCAACTACACTGGCAAAGTTGCCTAAAATATTCGATTCGGGAGTAGGTTGGGGAGAAGCGGTCACGGAATCACCTTCAAGGGATGTGGAGTACAATTTTAGGACAGTAGCACGGGTAACGCTTATCCTTGAAGGGGGTCTAGGGGACGATGAAACGCAAAACACTTTCATTTCT
>JANYGO010000310.1 GCA_025362325.1 Cyanobacteriota bacterium
GCTCGCACTACAAATGCAAAACTGAGATGCTCTCGTCGGAACCCTTGTAGGGATAAATTAAAATCAGACGATTCATTACTCCAATCCTCTTCCTTCCAGGTCAAGTGCAGTCAACCATCAACTCTCAACTGTCAACCATCAACTCTCAACTGTCAACTGTTCCGGATTTCATGGCAAAATCTAACAATCTGTGAGCCATTTCTAATTTGCTGCAAGGTGCTATTTCTACTTGCTTCCCGGCGGCATTAATTAATATTGCTTGATTGGTATTGCTGCCGAAACCCGCACCTATTCGATCGATCGGGTTGGCCGCGATCGCATCCAGCTTCTTAGCCCGCAATTTTTCCAGCGCAGGCTTGACAATATCCCCAGTTTGTGCGGCAAACCCGATCAGTTTTTGGTGCGGCTGTTTCAAGTTTCCCAACTCTGCCACAATATCCGCTACCGGTGCCAAAGGCAAAGAATCGGGGAGCGATCGCTTCGGCAATTTCTGACTGCTGTACTCGGCAGGTTTCACATCCGCTACCGCCGCCGCCATCACCGTCAAATCCGCATCGTGAAAGCATTCCAGCATCGCCTGCCGCATTTCTTCGGCACTCGTAACTGCGATCGCCCGCACACCTGACAGCGGCAATTCCCCAGTTATACTGTGTACCAGCGTCACTGTGGCGCCGCGGTGCTGTGCAGCTTGCACCAAAGCTACGCCCATTTTGCCCGTGGAAGGATTGCCGATAAACCGCACCGGATCGAGGTGTTCCCGGGTTCCTCCCGCACTGATTAACACCCGCTTACCCGCTAAATCTCGATCGCCCTTCGTATACAACAGCGACTCTATGTGAGGCAAAATCTCACCAGGTTCTGCCATCCGGCCCGCACCCGCGCGATCGCACGCCAGCATTCCCGTTCCCGGATTCGCCGCATGATAGCGCCCATCCGCCAACACTTCGCGCCAATTCCGCTGCACCGCCCGCTGTTCCCACATATCCGTATTCATCGCCGGTGCCAGCAAAATCGGGCAATTAGAAGCCAACACAGTATTAGTCAGCAAATTATCAGCAAAACCCCCCGCCAGCTTAGCCAAAGTATTAGCAGTCAAAGGAGCAATCAAAAAAACTTCCGCCCATTCTCCCAGTTGAATGTGCAGCGGGCGGCCGTGATTTGCTTGCCAAAAATCCTTGTCAGTAAAAGCAGGATGGCGACAAAGAGTAGCAAAAGTCAAAGGCGTCACAAACTCCCCGGCCGCATCAGTAAGAATCGCTTTAACTTCAGCTCCAGCTTTTGCTAAAGTTGAAACTACTTCACAAACTTTATAAGCAGCAATCCCGCCGCTAACCCCGATTAAAATTTTCCTGCCCTTTAGCATAGGATTTTAGATCGAACAGGACTTACGTATAATATTATGTGCGATTGAAGGAGCGTAATAAAATTGGTTTTTAGTGAGGACTTTAGTCCTTCATTGATGCAGAAGGAGCGTAATAAAATTGGTTTTTAGTGAGGACTTTAGTCCTTCATTGATGCGGACTAAAGTCCTCACTACAAACCTTGTTTCATTTTATCATAAAAAAAGAATTAAGAAAGAAGTTGAGATCGAAACAGACAACAATCCATAACTCATCTGTTCAATCCGCAACAAAATATGCTGCTAACTTCTCCCTCAATTCCTTCAAGATTTTTGAGCTAGATTTTTCAGTCTATGCTTCGTCGTAGGCTTCCATATCCAGAAGGTGGAGATAAGGTTCAACCATCTCCGGCCGCTGAAAGGCAAGCGAGCGCAACAAATGCCAATCATTCAATCCCTCAAAAGGATCTGTATAATCGTCAACTTCCAAACGGACAGCCAATTCTGCCACGTCCTGAGAAGTAAGTACAGCAATATCGCGCGATGCTTTGGTTAAAGTTTTCATGTTTTTTACCCCTGCCCTAGACTTCCGCCATACTATATCCTAAACCTTTAATCGGATTTCGACACAGTTTCTACAACAAAACTTCGCATTACATCTACAACTTCGGGCAGAATCTCGTGTCCCATGTTAAATTCTCGATACTGCACCTGAGATCCCCAAGCAGTCAAACTGTCGCGCGATCGCACCGCAGCACTAACGGGCACAATGGTATCTTGAGTACCGTGTACGATTAAAACAGGCGGCAAAGCACTCCCAGCAACAGGAGAAATCGACGGGTGCAAATAACCGCTCAGACAAATTAAACCAGCTAGGGGTAAAGTCAATCCTACATCCAGAGTCATCGCTCCGCCCTGAGAAAAGCCGCCTAAAATCGTGCGAGACAAAGGTACGCCCGTGCTGCTTTCCAAAGACAGCAGCAATTCCCTCAGCAATTGTCGGCTTTCTACCAATCCGCGAGCGTCTTTACTTTGAAGGTCATACCACATTTTGCCGCCCGTTACGTGGGGATGGGGAAACGGGCCATCGGGAAACACAAACTGATAATCCGGCAAATTGAAAGCCGGTGCTAAAGAAGTCAAATCTCGAGCATTAGCACCCCATCCGTGCAAGGCGACAATCAAAGCGATAGGTTTGCGATCGGTTGTTGGCGGAATGCTAATAAATTGTAAAGACATCGTAATTAGTAATTGGTAATCTGGCCTTACTACAATTATAAATTGTCGCGGCGGGTAAAATCCCACTTTTAACTATAGGGTGCGCCGAATATCACCTTACCAACTGTTGATTGTAGGGTGTGCACTGCGCACCGGAAACATTTTTCAACGGTTTAGTTAAGACTGTATTGGAGGTCAAACGATGTGAAAAACAGATGCTGTGATTGCTTTGCGAGGACGCTCGCAATGACAAAAAAATGCCAACTGAACCGCATTGAAATATACAGCGGTTCCCGCTGTTATGAGGTACAATTAATAATAATGAAATATCATTATGTAATCAAAGCTAATGAAAGCATATTCACTCGATCTTAGAGAAAAAATAGTGACAGCACATTTAGTAGGCAAAATGTCAATCA
>JANYGO010000230.1 GCA_025362325.1 Cyanobacteriota bacterium
CGGTCGAAAGTTCCAACACTTCCAAATTCCTGATTCCTGTTTTTGACGATTGGTGCGATTGGCCAAACAACCAAGACGAACCTCCGACCGCAGGCGTCGGGGCGCGGTTGCCCAAACCCAAACCTCCCAGTTTTCCGCCGGCGAGTGTCGGTGCGGGCGATCGTTCCAGCAGCATCAAAAAGTTTGCTTGCAGCGCGACATTTGCAAGCGGGCGAGCTCCTCCAGGAGGTGATGCGATGTAGCAAGCCCCTTGCATAAAGTTTTGAACAACTTATCTCCCATATCTGAACAGCGCGATCGTCTTACAAGGCGTTTGGCGATCGCTTTTTCCTCTACCAACTACTAACAAACAAGTAGAAAACCATGACTTTTCTGAAAATATCTCTTCCTGTTTACAAAAAAGATAATTGGGGGCAACTCGAAAAAAACGGAAAAATCGAAGTTAGCAGCGAGGTAGACAGCCTCACGGATGGCTATGAATCTCTGAAAATTCAGATTGACAATTTACTTTCGGAACTCGACGCGCAAAACCGTTTAGCTGATGATGCTAAGAATTTAGAGCGTGAAATAGAGCAGAAAGCCTATACTCTCCAAGCTCTTGTTAGCAAGATTGAGCAAGCCACTAAGCATTATGAGAACTTGAGGCTTTTCTTAGAGAGGCTGGGAGTAGATCCAACCGCGCGTCGGCTGACATTTGATGAGAAGTTTTTACTGCAAGATGCGTCACTGCCTGAGATTGAAGTTTTGTTGAGTGACACCTCTGAGTTTTAATTATGGAACTTACCGCCGATTTTAATGATGATTTTTGGGAACCCCCAGAAACAGAATTTCAACCGCTTCTAGACTTTGAATCTGAGATTTTTGGGGAAGCGCCGCACAACGATATTGCCGTACTCACGCAGCGCATTAAGCGCTCGTTCTTTGACTATGTGCGACAAGGCATCATGCTTGATACCGTGCGCCGTCACTGCTTGTATAAGAGGCAGTACAAAGACTTTCGCGACTACTGCAACAATGCTTTAGGGCGATCGCACTTTTACTGCCAGAGAATCATCCAAGCAGCCAAGATTTGCCTCGAACTCATTAAATCCAAATTCACAATTTTGCCGACATCTGTAGCGCAAGCACTGCCGCTTTTGAAATTTGCAAAAGTCGATACCGGTGGCAATCGCGAACTCGAAGACAGATGGCAAACAGTGCTTGACGGCTTCCCCGCCAGTTCCATTACAGCGGCCAAAATTCAAGAAACCCTTGACGAAAACCCAGAGGATAGAGCCAAGCAAGTTCGGATCGGCGGCAAAGCATACCAATTGCTGCAAGAGAAAGCCGCAGCAGCGGGGATGGCAGTTTCCAATTACCTTGAACTGCTAATTGGCGGCACCGAACCGCCTGACGAAGAACCGCCCGAGGAAGAGCCAGTCACCCACACTACCGAGCAAAAGGAGATTTTAGACCAACTAGACGCAGAGTTCGAGCAAAACTCTGCCGTGAAGGCGATCGCCAAAAAAGCTAGCGGATTTGTTATCAGAAAGCTATCACGACACTCCCAAAAAGCTATCAACAATAGATCCGACAAAGTGTCGGACTCATCTTAAAAATAAAACCATGCACAATATTTTCACTTACCCACATTCCGAACTGCCGACAGTTCCTCCTGAAATTCAAGCCGACATTGTGGCGTTAGATGTGCAAATTGCCGACTTAATTTTAAGAATTCAAGGCAACTATTGCGCCCTCGAACAGTTAACGGAAATTTTGGACAACTGTTTGGATAGCTGCGAGCTCAATTTACGATCTATCCGCATAATCCCCGACAACAGCTCCCAGCTTGCTATCAGCATGACAGATTTGCCCATAGATCAAAAACAAATTATTTTCTCGACCGCCATCATGTTTTCTGTTGCGATTGAAGCCTTAGTTTCAATTTGTAATAAAACTGCTCAACAAGTCACCACCGAACTTGTCGAAAAAGCCAGAGAGCTTACAGGAGACTTTACAACCGATTTAATAGACTCAGTTATTGACGAGTTGATTGAAACGTGGAAAGCAAAACCCAATCAGGCGGTTTACAGGATTGAGTTAGACAGCGATTAAACCGCAGTCTGATTTATTTAAAAATAGGAACAGTTGAAACCACATCAACCGTTCCTACCCGCAGAATGATCAGCTATACCTTACCTATACCTTCATAACATATGAGCGTATCTAAAAACGATCGACTTGTCAGCCAATTAGTCGCCGACTGCAAAAGATTGTTGAAAGACGATTTTAGCGAGGCAAAAGTCAAAACTTCTTTCATTATTATCAAGGAAGCTAAAGCGCGGGGTTTTCTTGGCGCAGACCGTCGCCGCGACTGTGTGTTCGCAGAGACAGTAAACATTGCAAATGATTTGCTCAGAATTCACAAACTTAGTGTAGAAGAACTCACTGCCAGATTGAAAAATCCTGACACGCTGTACGTCTATATAGCGCTTGTCGCCACTAATTGCATTTCTGCCGCCTGATGAGTGCTGCTTTGACTCCAGCAGCCGAAACTCCCCTTAATAAGGGGGGAGTCGCGGGATAAGTCGCAAGACAAGTGGCGCTTTAAAGTCGAAATTAGCTTAATTGCTATTTAATGTTCGTAAGCGCCAGCCCGCACAAACCGACAAAATTAACGAGCCTTAATCAGTGAAGTAAGCATTAATTTGCTTTTGGGAGATTCGTAGGCTCTTTTTGTCTTTTAACCTTTCGCTCCCTAAATTAGATGAAATATTTAATCGTAGGTATTGACGTTTCTCGGTCGTCAATTGCCGCGTGTTTTATGCTGGAAAAACCTAGCAACCCCCGTGACGACTATTTCGATGCCGATATCGAAGTGTTTCACTCGAACATTGAAAATTTGAATAGGTTAAGGGCGAAAATCGAAAACTACAAAGCAGATAAAATCATAGCCATTTGTGAACCAACTGGAATGAACTATGCGCGACTGTGGATGAACAAACTGGGTGACTGGGGCTGCGAAGTACGCATGATTTCCAATAGCAAGCTGCCTAACTACAGGGCAGAATTGATGGGAAAGGAAGGCAAGAGCGGGGCGAAAACTGATGACATTGATGCTTTTGCGATCGCCTGCTGGTACTTTGATAAGTCAGAGTCCGACTATCTTAAGATTCGCGACTCCCTTGTCAGCAAAATCAAAAGCGTCTGTTTGAGACTCGAACACCTCAACCGATTACAAAGCCCCATAATTAACAGGATGCGGCAAGAGTTGGCGTGGCAGTGTCCAGAAATTGCTTTAGTCCGATCGGCAAAACTGCAAGAGGAATTGCCACCGCTGCTGTGGGGTTGGCTAGCCGATCGCCGGAAGTCCAAAAAGTACGATCGCATTTTGGAAGCAACAATCGGCTCTGGGATTGAGTCGCAAACTCGCTGGGCTGCTAGCCAATACTGTGAGATTGAGGAAGAAATTTTCAAGCTGAAAAAAGAATTGGTTCAACTAATCGACAGCTCGCAGTTTGAGGAGTATCGGCGGATTTTTGCAAAATTCGGGTTTGGATATCAACTTCAAGGCTATCTCCTTGGAGCAATTTACCCGATCCAAGACTTCCTAAAAGGCGATCAACCAGAAATCAAGATCCGTAAAAATCGCCAGACTGGCAAAGAGTCCAAGCTCAAACTTTCAGAGCGCCGTTTCATGCGAGCCGTCGGGATGGGCGTAGTTCGGGAAGACAGCGGACAAAAAAAGAAAGGCAAACAGTCAGGCAGCGCGCTTTGCCGGAAGGCATTATGGCAGTGGTGTTTCACTCGTCTAGAAGTAAGCCGAAATAATCCGCCACTGAGCTTTACTTATGGGCAAGGCGCTGACGCGGAGAAAATGTCGCCAGCCGAAAACTTGAGACGGCGGAAGAAAGGCGGCACTCCTGTTAAATTAGCTCGCCAGCGTGTCATAGTTCGGTGCATCCGTGAACTCTTCAAAGAGTTGTCCAGCATTGTCAAAATCTAAAATTTAAAAAACCCACGGGAGTAATCTGTCTGTGGGTCTTTTAATAGCTCAAAAAATGTCTACAGTGAACATTACGGAATCTCCAATAAATAAAAATTTGCGATAAGGTATGGTCAGTTTGGGTTTAGCTGGAGTTGGTTTTTTAGCAGGCTTTTGGGGGATAAGTGCGGATTTGGTTGCGGTTTTGACTGGAGAAGTTTCGGATATTTTGGGGACGCTATCGAAATTAATATCTTTAATTTTGCTCCAAAAATCTTGTTCGGATTTCCTGAAGCCGTCTATTTCAATCTGGCGCGCTGCTTGTTTAATTTCGGGACTGGCTAAAGGAGTTGAAGAAAAGCTTTTCAGAAATAAGGATAAGTTGGAAAATATTAAGGTGAGAATTACAGAAGTAACTATCAGTAAAATTTCTCTATCTTTCATATTTCTTAGAAATTAAAGTAAATAAAAGGCGGGACGGTACTTGGGCCCAGCATCAAGATAGCATACACGAACAGCGAAACTAAGACAACCCGAAAGAACAGGTTTTTTAAGGAAAATACGGTTTGCAATAGCTGGGAAATGCGATCGCCCCACAGGTTGATCGCGCCAATGACGGCAATTACTAGATACAATTGCCAAAAGTTGAATTGAAAAGTTGCAAAGGAAAAACGAAAGATTCCCTGAAAAAACCCGATCGCAGTTTCCCAGTTGGGAGTGCCGAAAAATACCCAGCTACAGGTAACAAAGGTAAAGGTTAACAACCAACTGCAAAATTTTGTAAATGTGGGAAAGCGATAGTCTATTTTCCAGCCGATAGCTTGGGGGATATCTTTACATAGATGGTTGACAACCAATCCTAAACCGTGAATTGCTCCCCAGACAATAAAGTTTAAACCTGCGCCGTGCCAAAATCCGCCGATCGCCATTGTCATCAGTAAATTTACGTACTTCCGCAACTTGCCGTATTTGTTACCACCTAACGGAAAGTAAACGTAGTCCCTCAACCACTCGGAAAGACTGATGTGCCACCTTTTCCAAAATTCTTGCAAACTGAGCGATCGGTATGGCATATTAAAGTTGGCGATCGGTTTGAAACCCAGCAAGCAAGAGATGCCGTTAGCTAAATCCGAGTAGCCGCTGAAATCTACGTAAATTAAACAGGAATAGGAAATTGCCGCCAGGATTAAATCGATGCTGCTGTATTGCTGGGGAACTTTGAATGGGAGTTGGGTGAAGTTAAACAAAAAGCTCGATAAAGTATATTTTTTGAAGAGTCCAGACAAAATCAAAACTAGAACTTCTTCGATTTGATAGTCGTATTTTTTCGGTGAATTTAGCTGCGTGTAAAATTCGCCAGCCCGCGAGATTGGCCCGGAAGCAATTTGAGGGAAGTAGGTAATGTAGGTGGCGTAGTCTACAAATTTTGGACAGGGGATTTTGTGGTGGTAGCAGTCGATTAAATGGGAAATCATTCTAAATGTGTAGAAGGATACGCCGACTGGGGCGATGATTTGCAAAACTTGAAAACTGGCGGGAATTTTTAGCTGGTTTAGTACCTCAAATAGGGAAGTTACAAAAAAGTTGCAATATTTAAAGATGCCGAGATTGGCAATGTTGAAAATTATGCCGGAGATTAAGGCAAGTTTTTTATATCTGCCGTGGCAGACAGCCCGGAGAATGATATAATTGTAGACAGTACCTAAAACTAAGAGTAAAAGAAAGTCGAAACTCCAAAAGGAATAAAATAATAAACTGGAAATTAGCAAGACAATTTTATATAAATCGACTTTGGGCTTCAAAGAGAGGATCGCGCTAAAAATAATTAGGAAAAATACTAAAAATTGGTAGGTGGGAAATAGCATAGATGTCAGTAAATTAAAAAATGTTATGGCAATATAGAAAATTTATGTATAGCAATAAAAAGGTTTGTAGTGAGGAATGCGAGTCCTCTGAATGGATGCGGACTCGCATTCCTCACTACGAACCACGGTGACAACTTCCGCCCTAGTTAACCGCACTCATAGATTCACACATCATGTTTAAAGATTATGATGGTTGTGAGACGATATATTAACGGATAACAACAGGAATCCCCTTGATTGTGAGGAACCAACGTGCAGCCAACAGACCCTAGCAAATTTACAGATCAAGCCTGGGAAGCGATAGTCAAATCCCAGGATGTAGCCCGCCGCTTTGCCAATCAGCAGCTAGAGGTTGAACATTTAGCGATCGCCATTCTGGAACAGCAAGCCCTAGCAAACAGCATTCTCAGCAAAGCTGGAGTCGATGTCCCCCGCTTGGCGCAACAGTTAGATGCTTTTGCCAAACGACAGCCCAAAGTTGCCAACGCTGACCAACTATACCTCGGCCGCGGCTTAGAAGTGATGTTAGATGCTGCTGAGTCTGCCAGACAGACTTGGCAAGATAATTTTATCGCCGTTGAACATTTATTAATAGGCTTGCTAGAAGACGAACGAGTTGGTCGGCGCTTGCTGACAAAAGGTGACGGCCCACCGGGCCGCCCCGGTTACGATCGCAAACCGGCCCCAGGGACGATCGATCGCCCGAAACTCGATGAAGCAATCAAATCAATTCGCGCTAGTAGCAAAGTCCAAGAGCAAAAGCCAAACCAAAGCCCAAACCAAACCCAAACCCAAAACCAAAATCCCGACGCCAACTCCGACGCCCTCAGCAAATACGGGCGCGATTTGACAGAAGCAGCCAAAGCCGGCAAACTCGACCCAGTAATCGGCCGCGACGAGGAAATTCGCCGCGTCGTGCAAGTTCTTTCCCGCCGCCAAAAAAACAATCCGGTGTTAATTGGCGATCCCGGAGTCGGAAAAACTGCGATCGCCGAAGGTTTGGCCCAACGAATTGTCAACGGCGACGTACCCGAATCTTTGAAAAACCGCCAGCTATTCAGCCTCGACATGGGCAGTTTAATTGCTGGGGCAAAATTCCGGGGTGAATTTGAAGAACGGTTGCGTTCTGTCCTGCGAGAAGTTATCGATTCCGACGGGCAAATTGTCCTATTTATTGACGAATTGCACACCGTTGTCGGGACAGGCGGCGGCGGTAGTTCCGGTTCGGGAATGGATGCGGGAAATTTGTTGAAACCGATGTTAGCCCGGGGGGAATTGCGCTGCATCGGGGCGACAACTCTCGATGAATTTCGCAAAAATATCGAAAAAGATCCTGCACTGGAACGCCGCTTTCAACAAGTATTTGTCGGGGAACCCAGCGTGGAAGATACTGTTTCAATTTTGCGCGGATTGAAAGACCGTTACGAACGCCACCACGGGGTAAAAATTACGGATTCGGCCCTGGTAGCTGCTGCAACTTTGTCTTTTCGCTATATTTCCGATCGCTTTTTGCCGGACAAGGCGATCGACCTTGTAGACGAAGCGGCCGCCCACTTGAAAATGGAAATTACCTCTAAACCCGTCGAATTGGAGGTAATCGACCGTCGGGTGATGCAGTTGGAAATGGAAAAATTGTCGATCGAAGGTGAGGAAAAAGGCGCTCAATCGCCGGGGATTAGCCCCCGCATCGAACGCATCAAAACTGAAATTGACATTTTAAAAGTCAAGCAGGAAAAATTGTCGTCTCAGTGGCTGGGCGAAAAGCAGTTATTGGATGGCATCAATAAATTGAAAGCAGAAGAAGACCAACTGCGAGTCCAAATCGAACAAGCCGAAAGAGCTTACGATTTGAATAAAGCCGCGCAGTTGAAATACGGTAAGTTGGAGACTGCGGTGCGCGATCGCGAAGCCAAGGAAGCGGATCTTTTGAAACAGCAAGCTCAAGGTTCTTCCCTACTGCGGGAAAAAGTTACTGAGGGCGACATTGCGGAAATTGTGGCGAAATGGACGGGAATTCCGGTCAACCGATTGTTAGAGTCGGAACGCCAAAAATTGCTGCAATTGGAAAGCCATTTGCACAAAAAAGTCATTGGTCAAGAGGAGGCTGTAACGGCGGTTGCTGCGGCGATTCGGCGGGCGCGGGCTGGTATGAAAGATCCCGGTAGACCGATCGGTTCTTTCTTGTTTATGGGCCCCACAGGCGTGGGAAAAACTGAGTTGGCGCGGGCGTTGGCTGAGTTTTTGTTTGACAGCGATGATGCGATCGTCCGCATCGATATGTCGGAATACATGGAGAAGCACAGCGTCTCCCGATTAGTCGGAGCTCCCCCTGGATACGTCGGTTATGACGAAGGCGGACAACTTTCCGAAGCAGTGCGGAGACATCCTTATTCGGTAGTGCTATTTGACGAAGTAGAAAAAGCGCACCCCGATGTATTTAACATTTTGCTGCAAGTGTTGGATGACGGCAGAATTACCGACTCTCAAGGTCGAGTGGTTGACTTTAGAAATACCGTAATTGTGATGACTAGCAATATCGGCAGTGACCACATTTTAGAGGTGTTTGCGAAGAAGGAAAAAACCGCCAAGAAACCCGCAACTCGCAAGCACGAACCGAAGGAGGTATCAATTCCCAAGACAGATTATAAAGTTGCTGATGATGGTACTGTCGAGGTTTCAGCCCAGCGAGTTGATATTGACAGTGAAGGTAAGACGGAAATTAAGCTTGAAAGTAAGTCTGAAAACAAGTCTGACAATGAAAAATCCTTGACTCAAGAACGGGAGACTGACGAAGAATACGAACAAATGTTGAAACGGGTGATGACTTCGTTGCGATCGCACTTCCGGCCGGAATTTCTCAATCGGGTGGACGAGATAATTTTGTTCCACACATTGAGCAAGATCGAATTGCGGCAAATAGTCACCATTCAAGTGAAGCGGATCGAGCGGTTGTTGGCGGAACAAAAAATCACTTTGGAACTGTCAGATGCCGCGAAAAACCATATCACAGATGTCGGTTACGACCCAGTTTATGGCGCTCGTCCCTTGAAACGCGCCATCCAGCGGGAGCTGGAAAACCCGCTGGCTAACAAGATTCTGGAAAATGCGTTTGTGGAAGGCGATACAATTGCGATCGACTGTGTAAATAACACTTTGCAGTTTCGCAAAAAAGACTCTCTCCCCGCCCTGGTAGGTAACAGTTTGTAGTTGCATTTAGGAACAGGCTTTAAAGCCTGTTCCACAAAAATTAAATCTTCTAGTGGCCCAGAAAGCCTGGTAGTTTAAAATCATGAAACAACTAACTAGAATCACCCTCAATCCAGAAGTAATGGGAGGCAAACCCTGCATTCGCGGCTTGCGAGTCACTGTTGGCACGATAGTCGGACTGATGGCATCGGGACACTCACCGTCAAGCATTTTGCAGGCCTATCCCTACCTGGAAGAAGCAGATATATATGAAGCGCTTGCTTATGCAGCGTGGCGAGTTGAAGAAGTAGAAATTCCTCTCAAAATAGCGTGAAAATTTTGATTGATATGAACCTGTCACCTGAATGGACTATCGTATTTACTAAATACGGAATAGAGTCTCTTCATTGGTCTACAGTCGGCGATCCTCGTGCCACAGATCGCGTTATTATGGAATGGGCGCGAGTAAATGACTATGCCGTATTCACTCATGATTTAGATTTTGGCGCACTGCTGGCCGCAACCCAAGCTGATGCTCTAGCGTGTCATTCAAGTGCGTATTCAAGACGTGCTGCCTGCTAATATAGAGGGTTTGATTGTGGAAGTGTTGCATCAATTTGAGCCACAAATTGAGTCGGGGGCGTTCATTTCTGTGGATGAAACGCGATCTAGGGTGAGAATTTTGCCGATTACACTGCGGTAACGCTTTCTGGCCTGTTCCACAAAAAATAAATCTTCTTGTGGAACAGGCCAGAAAGCCTGTTATTGAAAATAGTGAAGCGTGTTACTTAATTTTAGGAATTGCCCATCGTGCGGCTGGTATAAGCATCCATGCTGTAAGCGGGAACCCGGACGCGGTAATCAATTTCTGTTCCAGTCACCGATTTTGCCAGTTGTTCAAAAGATTCATCATTCCAATTGCGATCGTGAATGGGCTTTGACTGTTCGCCCAGGAAATATGCTTGAGTACCAATTAAAGCTGCTGCGACCCAACCGACGATCAAAAGAGCGATTACAATAGTCATTTTCGTTTTTTCCTTAAAGTTTTGTTGCTTTATGTAAATAAATGTAACAGAAGTTTACAAAGAGCGTCAACCTAGTCTAGTGTCGTGAGAACCGTCCAGCAGGTAGTAAAAACCGCCCCTAATGCTGAGTATGTAGGGTGTGCTGAGCAAGCACCAGTATTTAGGGTGTACTGAGCAAGCACCGATGCAGCATCGCCCACCTTACCCCAATTTCACGCTGTATCCGCGATCGCAAAATTCATTTGATCGGGTAAGTTTTCAGTTAAGAAATTATAAGTTTTGCGTTAATAAATTACGATTAAAACTCTGCCGCAGGCATGACGAATCGCAGCAAAATTATGCGTTATGATTTATCAGTTTGGATTTGAACTAACAAATCCCAATTACCAAATCGCCATTACCAAATCAAAATTACCAATCACCCATAAAAGTCATGGCCAACTCAATGTTAAATAACGACCCCTTGTGGTTCAAAGACGCCATCATTTACGAAGTACCAATTCGCGCTTTTGCAGACAGCAATGCAGACGGCATCGGCGACTTTCGGGGACTGACAGAAAAACTAGATTACCTGCAAAACTTGGGAGTAACAGCAATTTGGGTACTGCCATTTTTTCCCTCGCCACTTCGAGACGACGGCTACGATACATCTCACTATACCACTGTCAACCCAATTTACGGCACATTAGACGACTTTAAAGACCTTTTAGAAGCAGCGCACCAGCGCGGAATTAGAGTCATTATTGAGTTAATTGTCAACCACACTTCCGACCAGCACGCTTGGTTTCAGCGAGCGCGCCGCGCCCCGAAAGGCAGTAACGAAAGAGATTTTTACGTGTGGAGCGATACGCCGGAAAAATATCAAGATGCTCGGATTATTTTCCAAGACTTTGAGACTTCTAATTGGGCTTGGGATGCGGTAGCAAAAGCTTATTACTGGCACCGTTTTTATTCGCACCAACCAGATTTAAATTACGACAATCCAGCCGTGATTCAAGCAATTTTAGATGTGGTAGATTTCTGGTTGGAACTGGGAGTAGACGGACTGCGGATGGATGCGGTGCCTTACCTGTACGAGCGCGAAGGTACTAACTGCGAAAACTTGCCAGAAACTCACGTATTCCTCAAGCATTTACGGCAGCACGTAGATGAGAAGTTCCCTAACCGGATGCTGCTTGCTGAGGCGAATCAGTGGCCAGAGGATGCGGTTGAATATTACGCGGGTGGGGATGAATGTCACATGAACTTTCACTTTCCATTGATGCCGCGTTTATTCATGGCTTTGCACATGGAAGATAGCTTTCCAATTAGCGATATTCTCCAGCAAACTCCGCAGATTCCTAATAACTGTCAGTGGGCATTGTTTTTGCGGAATCACGATGAATTGACGCTGGAAATGGTGAGCGATGAAGACCGAGATTATATGTATCGGGTTTACGCTCAAGACACTCAGGCGAGAATTAATTTGGGTATCCGCCGCCGCTTGGCTCCGCTGATGGGAAATAACCGCCGCCGCATTGAGTTGATGAATGCTTTGCTGCTGTCTCTTCCTGGTACGCCTGTGCTTTACTACGGCGATGAAATTGGCATGGGTGATAATATCTATTTGGGCGATCGCAACGGGGTGAGAACTCCGATGCAGTGGAGCAGCGATCGCAATGCCGGTTTCAGTCGCGCTAACCCGCAGCGGCTGTACGCGCCGCCAATTGTTGACCCTGAATATCACTACGAATCTGTTAACGTCGAAGCGCAGCGGGCGAATCCGAGTTCGCTTTGGTGGTGGATGAAACGCTTGATTGCTGTTCGCCAGCGCTTCCAAGCATTCGGCCGCGGAACTTGCGAGTTTTTGTACCCAGAAAACCGCAAAGTTTTAGCTTTTGTGCGCACATATCAAGACGAACATATTCTGGTAGTGGCTAATTTGTCGCGCTTCGTGCAGAGGGCAGAATTAGACCTTTCGCCGTTTAAAGGTGCTGTTCCGGTGGAGATTTTCGGTCGCGCTGAGTTTCCGCAGGTTGGGGAGTCGCCTTACTTTTTGAGCTTGAGTCCTCACACGTTTTACTGGTTTACTCTTACTGTCAAACAAGAAGAGTTTTCGCTGCACGGTTTTAAGACAGACTTGCCGAATTTGGCGGTTATCGGTAATTGGAAAACTGCTTTTGCTACAAGTCAGTTAAGCGATATGCTCCTCTCTATTTTGCCGAATTACTTGCGGTGCATTCGCTGGTTTATCGGTACAGACAGGACAATTCAATCATTTGAAATAAGTGAGGTTGTTCCTGTTGAATGTAAAGGTAGTGCCGGGGAGGAATCTATAGTTTACATTCTGTTTTTGCAGTTGAATTATACTGAAGGTATGCCGGAAACTTACGTTTTGCCTTTAGGTTGGGAAGAGATCAAAGGTGATTTGGACGATCGCGCGATCGCGCGCCTGCACTTCCCTGAAAGCAACGAAGTCGGGGTGCTATTTGATGCTGCAGGGGACAAAGGGTTGCTCAGCGCGCTGCTGGGGACGATCGCCAATTCTCGCAGTTACGCAGGTGTAGCAGGTCAACTGCTAGGAATTCCCGACATTGCATTCAGCTCAGAACAAGATTTATCCAACCTGGAGCCTCACCTGTTCAAAAAAGAACAAAGCAATACATCCGCAGGTTACGGCGATCAATTCGTCTTGAAAATATTGCGAAAAGTCGAGGAAGGAATCAACCCAGAATTAGAAATAGGACGCTTTTTAACAGAGCACAACCCAATCCAACACTACGCTCCAATTGCCGGAGCATTGGAATATCACACACCCGGAAAACAAGTAATTACAGTTGGAATACTGCAAACACTAATCCCCGACTGTAGGGACGCTTGGTCTTATACATTAGACACACTGCGCGACTATTTCGAGCAAGTAATGACAGTAGAAGCAAAGCATTTAGGGGATAATTTATCGACGGCCCCCGAAAACTATTTACCCAGCGCTTTGACCGCACAAATGCGACAGTCAAACTCGCTAGTAGCCGATTTATCCCTAGAAATTCCCGCATTAGCTCGCGAACTCATCGGCTCTTACTTAGCATCAGCCGAACTTTTAGGTCAGCGGACAGCCGAACTCCACCTCGCTTTAGCTTCTGAGACAGAAAATCCGGCTTTTGCTCCCGAAAACTTCACCTCATTTTACCAGCGTTCCATCTACCAAAACATGAGAAATCTGGCAGGAAGAACTTTGCTGCTGCTGAAAAAGCGGCTCTCCAAACTGCCGCCAGAAACACAAAAATTGGCACAAAATCTCCTCAACCGCGAAGATTTGCTCATGGAACGTTTCAAGTCAGTTTTGAACTTGAGAATCACGGCGGATCGTATTCGCTGTCACGGGGACTTTCATTTCGGGAAAGTTCTTTATACAGGGAAAGACTTCGTAATTATTGATTTCGGAGGAGAACGGAACCGACCGTTAAGCGAGCGGCGGATGAAGAGGTCGCCCCTGCGAGATGTTGCGGGAATGCTGCAATCTTTCAATTATGCTGTTACTTTGGCGCTCCGCAATGAAGTAGAAAGCGGCATGATCCGCCCTGAAAATCTCCAGGAAATGCAGCAGTGGGCGAGCGTTTGGCACCGCTGGGTCAGCCTCACTTTTCTTAACAGCTATTTGGTAACAGCAGCCGATGCAAGTTTCTTGCCCAAATCCATACCGGAACTGCAAGTTTTGCTGGATGCTTACATTTTGGAAAAAGGGGTTTCCGAGCTGGTCTACGAGCTCAATTACCGCTTGGATTGGGCTGAAATTCCGCTGAAACGGATTCTAGAATTGCTGAATGTCAATCGCAAGCCGTAGCTGATTTTTAAGTGTTGAGTAGGGTGCGCACTGCGCACCTTACATTAACTCGTTTCCTCAAAGGTTTGTAGTGAGGACTTCAGTCCTTCTTATTGCGGACTAAAGTCCTCACTACAAACCAATCTTATTTGTCAGCGAATTTGTGGAATCGCGAGCGAGAAGCTCGCACTATAGCAATCCTAAATCATTATCAAGACTATGATACAATTATATGCAATACTTGATTGTCACAACAAAAACATGAATAATTTACAACTGCCACAAAAAGATAGGGAAAAAGAAATAGATTGTTTAGACTCTTTCATTAA
>JANYGO010000322.1 GCA_025362325.1 Cyanobacteriota bacterium
AAAGCAGATGTTTTAGTCGTCGGTGGCGGCACCGGCGGCACCGCAGCAGCCGTGCAAGCAGCCCGCCGCGGTGCCAAAACTATTTTAGTCAGCGAATTCCCCTGGCTGGGAGGAATGCTGACTTCCGCCGGCGTTTGTGCCCCCGACGGCAACGAATTAGCCGCCTTTCAGACAGGTTTGTGGGGCGCGTTTATCCGGGAACTCCAGCAGCGACAGCCGGGAGGTTTGGATTGGGGCTGGGTTAGTTTTTTTACTTACGATCCCCGCATCGGTGCTGAAATTTTTGCTGATTGGGTTAAGTGTTTGCCGAACTTGCAGTGGATTTCTGGACAAACAGCTCAAGATGTGCTATTGGAGGGCGATCGCATTTCTGGCGTTCGGTTTGCAGATTTTACGGTTTCTGCCAAAATTACTTTGGATGCAACGGAATTGGGAGATTTGCTGGCTTTAGCGGAAGTTGGGCACCGCTGGGGTTGGGAATTCCAAGCCGAGTTTGGAGAACCCAGCGCGCCGACTGGCTCTAACGATCTCACAGAACGGTATTCGGTGCAAGCTCCGACTTGGGTGGTTGTGATGCAGGATTTTGGGGAAGGTGCGGTGGCGCCAGAAATTCCCGCGCCGCCTGTTGACAATCCCGATCGATTTTCCGATGCTTGGAAAGATTACACTCCCGAACAATTTCTCAATTACGGTAGGCTTCCCGGCGGATTGTTGATGATTAATTGGCCGATTCGTGGTAATGATTATGGTGAAGGAGTCGATCGACTAATTGGATCTAAAACATCCCGACAAGAATTCCTCCAAGAAAGTCTCTGGCACACTCAAAGTTTCGCCCGCTTCATTCAAACCAAACTCGGCCGCCGCTACGGCTTAGCACAAAATATTTTCCCGATTTCCCAGAGCGAAAATCAACAAAATTCTCCCCTGCTTTCTGCCTTCGCCTTCCACCCCTACTACCGAGAAAGTCGCCGTTTGCGAGGGATAAGTACAGTCACAGAACAAGATATTTTGCCGTTTGTCGGCGCCAAAGTAGCGAAATTGCCGATCGATTCTCAGGGAATTTGCGAGACAATTGCGATCGGCAACTATGCAAATGACCATCACTACACCACCGGCGACATTCCCTTGCAGCCCAAATCCATCCGCTGGGGCGGCCGCTGGACTGGCACTCCCTTCACAATTCCCTACAGTGCGCTAATTCCTGCGAGTACAGACGGATTGCTAGTTTGCGAAAAAAATATTTCCGTGTCTCACATCGCCAACGGTGCAACTCGCTTGCAGCCGACTGTGATGAATATCGGACAGGCGGCGGGGATGGCGGCGGCTTTGTGTGCGGAAGCTCGATGTCAGCCGCGCGATTTGTCGGTGAGAGTTTTGCAGGAAGCTTTGCTGCAAGATTCCGAGGCGAGGGCGGCAGTTGTTCCTTTATTTAATTTGACACTAGATCGATCGGATTGGCTCGATCGGCAGCGCTATTATCTCGATCGACCTCAAGCATATCCCGCCAGCGGCGAATGTCCTTTATCTGTCAAAAACTATCCCGAAACCGGATTTCTGGGCGAAAGTTCTGTATTTGAACCCAGAACCTTGACATTTGAACCGGATTTCTCTGTAAATCCCAGCGGTAAAACAGCAAATACCGAAAGCGAATTTTCGGGCATTTTCCGCCGCCTGAGCGCACAAGATTGGACACTAACCCTGACAACTCCCGCATCCTTAGCCGGTCAAACTTGGCAACTCGTGACTTTAGATTCGGAAACCGACAGATTTTTAGAGAGTTGCGAAACAGAAAAGCCTCTGACAGTATGGGGTAGGCTAAATTTTGCTGGTGCTTGGCTGCTAATGAGCTCATTAGCATTAAAAGGGTAAGGTTTTTTGCAAAGTTCCGAAATTGCCAGAAATCCATCCTGATCGATCGAGGTAAGTCCGTATCAGGTAATAGACACTGACACGGATACTACCCATGCAAACCTACACTGCAATTGCTTTACTGAGCCTGTTGGGCATTACCTTGAGTGCCAGCGCCGCTCAAGCTTTTGAATCTCCAGTCCCAATGCTCGAAACTGCCACCGCCCAATATATGTTGTCAGCGCAAACTCAACAAAAGGGCGAGCGCGCTCCTGAGAGGGGCAGCGGACGCAGAGGTTTTACCGAGCCTAATGTTACTCCTTCGCTACAAGATTTCTAATGGCACGCTTATGCAATTGAGTGCCGCCACTGAGTTGGTTCGGGCCGTTGATTCGATCTGATTTTCTGGGATTCTAGTTTTTCGGGTTAAACGGCAACTGCACTTTTGTTGCCAGCCTTTCGGAGATTTTTTTTGTGTGAGCAATGTTAGCATATAAACCTGGAACCGCCATCTACCTAGAGATAGACTCTAGGAGCTGGCGGTTTTGTCTTGAAAACGCTTCTTTGATTCTCCTCTCCCATAATTTCTCGCTTAGAGCAAAGCCGATCGGCTCGGCGCCACCTCAAGTTCCTCCGCTCGCAACAATTATTTACGTTTGACCTCCACAGGTGGTATTGGATTTTCAAGGGCTGCACTATAATTAACGTGCGATAACTAACTTATATATAGGTAAACGCTGAGTGCAAAAGGTGCAGCACTCTACTAAAATTCCCCAATAAGAACCACTTATTCGGTGTCGATCGCCTTTAAGCCAATGCCCCAGTGAGATCTGGGAATTTAACTTGCCAGAATATTAGCCTAGCTGGCCAGCTTTCCGGCGACAGTCGGCTATGCTTGATTCGGCGCGAACGCAATATTTTATTAATGGAGGATGAAAAGATGCCTCCAAGTTTTACTATTTCGGAGATTTTGATGAAAAATGACTCTTTAGATCTGGTCAAAAGCCTTAGCCCTAGTGCCATGGATCAGATCATGCTATATCTGGCGTTTAGCGCCATGCGAACCAGTGGACACAGGCACGGGGCGTTTCTAGACGCGGCTGCCACGGCCGCTAAGTGTGCCATTTACATGACTTATATGGAGCAGGACAACAACCTGCGGATGACCGGACACTTACATCACATTGAGCCTAAACGGGTGAAGGTGATCGTTGAGGAAGTCCGGGAAGCTCTGACTAAAGGAAAATTGCTGAAAATGTTGGGTTCCCAAGAACCTAGATATTTGATTCAGTTTCCCTATGTCTGGCTGGAACAATATGCTTGGGTTCCGGGACGCCCCCGCATTCCGGGAAACAGCTTGACTGCTGACGAAAAAAAATATCTCGAAGGCAAGATTCCTCCTAATCCGCCTGACGCTCAACTGATCAATTCTTTTCAGTTTATGGAGCTGATCGAGTTTCTGCACAGGCGATCGCAAGAAGATATGCCTCCAGAAAGGCGAATGCCTTTGAGTGAAGCTTTAGCAGAACACATCAAGCGCCGCTTGATCTATTCTGGAACGGTGACTCGCATAGATTCTCCTTGGGGAATGCCTTTTTATGCCCTCAGCCGCGCAACTTACTCTCCAGCAGAGCAGGAAGAGCGCACGTTTACGATGGTGGAAGATACCGCTAGATATTTCCGGCTGATGCAGGATTGGGCGGAAAAACAACCGAAGGTGATGCGAGTTATGGAAACTTTAGATATTCCGCCGGAACGCCTCGACCAAGCTGTTGAGGAATTAGATGAAATTATTCGCAATTGGGCCGATCGCTATCACAAACGGGGCGAACCAACGATGATTGTACAAATGGTTTTTGGGCCAAAAGACGACGATTAATGTGGTTAGTCAGTTGTCAGTTGTCAGTTGTCAGTTGTCAAGAGTGCGAGCGTCCCCGCTCGCGAATATTAGTCATTGGTCATTAGTTGATTGCTTGAAACTAATGGGTAATGATTAATTACTAATTGTGCTGGGCGCAGAAACCGGGTTTTTTCCGAAAACATTGCATTAATGCCTTGAATTGTGGTAAAAAACCCGGTTTCTTGGGTCAGATTGCGTCCAGGGTTAACTAAGCTAAAAAAGCTTTCCAGACTGAGGCTAGGACGATCGCCGCGATCGCCCCGATGAATGTAT
This sequence comes from Cyanobacteriota bacterium, assembly GCA_025362325.1. GTDB lineage: Bacteria > Cyanobacteriota > Cyanobacteriia > Cyanobacteriales > Microcoleaceae > Microcoleus. The sequence continues at coordinate 4,022 of JANYGO010000322.1, forward strand.
TAAAAAAATTTACTACCTCATTGGTCAGCCACTCAAACTGTGATTGCACCGTAGCGCCAATCACGCTCTCGATATTGGTAGCAATAAAAGCTGCCACAACACAAAAAACAATTCCTGTCAAGTCAATGACACCGACAGCCCAACTGATAAGGGCAATCAGAATCGAGCCGACAATACCTGCGATCGTTCCTTCCAAACTTACAGCCCCTTCCGTACCCCTAGGTACAGGCTGCAACGTAGTAATCAAAAACGTCCGCTTCCCGTAAGCTTTGCCGATTTCGCTAGCGCAGGTATCGGAAAGTTTGGTGCAAAAACTCGCCGCATAGCCCAGCAACAGCAGGGAAATAGCATCTTGTGGCACAGGCATCTTACCTGTGTCTCCGAAAATACCGCCTGTCTCTGCGAAAATAGATAATCCCAAAACTCCCATAGCACAAATAGCAGCGGTTAAAGCCGAACCCCAGACATTTTCCGGGCCTCGGGCGCCTGATCGCTTTTCTGCTATGCCTTCAGCTTCTTTTTGGGCTTTACCGATGCGGGTAACTCCCGATCCGACAAGAAAGTAAAACATCACCACAGCATAGCCTTGCCATCCCAAACTGCCCCAGATGATCACACCCAGCAGCCAACCGTGGAGTTGTCCAGCCGGAGTAAGCAATTTTTTAGGTGAAAGTGTGGCGATCGCGAGTAAAAATGTATTGAGGGCGATCGCCACCAACCAAGGATTAGACCAAGATAAATAATTAAAGAACAATTCTGAATTCTGCATTTAGTACCTCCATGAGTCAAGTCTTATTTCATCTTGCCTTCCCCGTGACCGATATTGCCCAAACCAAAGCCTTCTACGTAGACGGGCTCGGCTGCAAACTAGGTCGCGAATCGCCAAATTCGGCAATTATGGGTTTGTGCGGCCATCAAATTGTCGCCCACGTCAGCCACGAACCTTTGACGCCTCAGCGAGGCATCTATCCCCGGCATTTTGGGTTAATTTTTACGAACGAAGCTGACTGGGAAGAATTATTAGAAAAAGCCCAGCAAAACAACTTGAATTTCTATCAAGAAGCGAGAAGGCGATTTGTCGGTTTGCCTACCGAGCACCGCACTTTCTTCTTAGAAGACCCTTTCCACAATATACTGGAGTTCAAGTATTACTGCGAAGCTGAGGCAATTTTTGGTCGCAGCGAATACGCTGAAGTCGGCGATGCAGTTTAGTAAGTAGATGAGCCTCCTAGGGTGCGTCAACAGAGATTTATTTTTTCTATACTTGAGAATCAATCTCTCTGTTGACGCACCCTACAACTTATATCCTTCCCGGTCAATGACCCGTAATAAAAATAGGTTCGTAGTGAGGACTTTAGTCCTCAGATATTGAATCGGACTTTAGTCCTTACTACAAACCTGTTTAATTGTGGTTGTTCGAGTGGACATGATAGTAATGATAATTTTTCAATGGTTCTGAAAGTGCCTCAGCGACCGCTTTTAAACTGCGGTCATGCCTCGCCATCATAGCATGGGCGAACACGGACAATTTTACTTCTTTTGCCACCGATATTTGGGAACTAGAAGCAGGGACGATGATGAAATCCCAATCAGTCCAAATCGAAGTAAAATTCAGCTTTTCCAACAAGGCAGCATCTCGATTTAAATCTTTCAGAAAAGCACTGCCCGGACGCATTTGAACGCAGCCTTTGCCCCAGAGAGTGCAAGCCGTCCAAGTACCGCTATGAGGGGAAGATATCGCAATAAAACGCTGCACTCGGTTAATTCCGCCTAACCTTTGCACGTAGTAGCGAGTTACTAAACCGCCCATGCTCAGTCCTACTATATCTAAAGGCTGTTGTGGCTCGAAGTTTTTGTCTATATAATTTGCCATTTGTTGGGCTAATTCGTCGATGCTGGCGTTGCCCCAATGGGGCGCAAGGTCTAGGGTGTAGACTGACCAACCTAAATCTCTGAGGTAGGCAGACATTTTGTGGAAAATTCCCGATTTTCTGAAGATTCCGTGAATTAGCAAGACTGGGTTGCGACTGCAATGGCTATTCATTTTTAAGTGGAATTTTATTTTTAATTGGTGCTTTTAGTTCTTCAACTAATGCGTTAATACTTTGAGGTTCTGTTATCATTTGGCGGTGCAGCATTACGTTGAGTTTAATTTCTTTACCTACTGGCATTTGGGAACTGTTAGACGGTACAATCATCATGTCAAATGGCGTCCACATTGAGGTAAAGTTTATGCGTTTGAGCATGGTTACATCTTGATTTAAATCGCGCAGCAAGCGGCTATCGGGGCGCATATCCAGGTATCCTGGTAAAGGTAGGGAATAGGCGGTGAGGGTTCCTCTGTGAGGGGAAGATATGGTGATGAAACGCTCGACTCGGTTAATTCCTCCAAGTCGCTGGACGTAGTAGCGGCTGACGATGCCGCCCATGCTATAGCCTACTATGTCTAAAGGCTGTTGTGGATCGAAGGTTTCAGAGATGTAGTCTGCGAGTTGCTTGGCTAGGGAGTCGAGGCCGAGGCTGCCGTCGTTGGGGGTGAGGTTAAGGCTGTGGACACACCATCCGAGTTCGGTGAGGCGGGCAGACATTTTGCTGAAAATCATCTTTGTGTCCCAGATGCCGTGGATCAAGATGACGGGATTGCGATCGAGCGAACTGTTCATTTTGCGGAAAAATTGCTTGCCGATTACAGCATAAATCACTCCCCTAGGGAGTTTGACCCCTGCTGGGACAGCTAGCGAATCGGATCTAGGTATTGCGGGCAAATTAGGAAATCAGTCATAAATTCTGAGATAATCGTAAATAAGTGCAAAGTTAAGACTGGCATTACTGAGTAAAAATTACTAGAAGCTCTGCGTTTTTCATCAAAAAATGTAAATTTTGATGAATAAATGTAGACAAAAGTTGCCTTAACTCGTAGTCTGACTTTGTTGACAAGCTTGTACAAATTTCTCTAAAAGAACAAAAGGAGTAAGTCTAATGTTTGGTTTTATCAAAAATTTCTTCGGCGGTATTTTCGGCTTTCTCGGCAGACTGTTGGGCTTGAAAAAGTCTGAATATTTCATGGATTTAGGTGAATCTTCGGCGAAGGAACCCGCTAAGGTTGCACCTGCGAAGGTAGAGGCTGCACCTACGAAGGTAGAGGCTGCTGTTGCGAAGGTAGAGGATGCTGTTGCGAAGGTAGGGGATGCTGTTGCGGCCGTACCTGCAAAAGTTGAGGCTGTTAAGTCAGGCAAGTCTGAACCGGCTAAGAAGGCTAAGGTAGAGAAAAAGTCTAAGAAAGAAAAGGAGCCAGTCGCTAGCGTTGCTGCTAATACTTCGGAACCGGCTAAGGTATCTGCTGCAACTAACGGAAAAGTGCCGAGTCAAGCTGAACCGAATCGGACTTTTGCTCCTAATAATTTAATGCCGACACCAAGTGCAACTCGTCGCAGCCCCGGCCCCAGCATGAATAATTTCCGGGAAATGGCCCGTCAGGTTAAAATGAAGTAGGAAATTGAGAATTGGTAATAGGGAATTGGGCATTTGAGAATTGCAAATGCTGGGGTTAAAAAATTCAAAATGTCATTGCTCATTTTGAATTTTTAACTCTTTTTTTATTCCCTATTTCCTGGGTTTTTGAGAAAGGCTAATCCGCTGTATAGCTGGAACGCCGGGTCCCAAGGAGTTTCGGATTTGCGCTCGACCTCTACATGAGATTCAATCTTGCTTAACATCTGCGTGTAATCGAGGACTGTCTCCGCAAATAAAGTAAATTCCGACCACACTGTAACGTCAAGCTGTTGGTCAAATATTTCCAGCAAGTGATTCCAGTTAATTCTGGTGGTACTTTGAGGTATTTGTGGGATTTTTTTGACTCTGGATGTTTTGTTTTTTGGGTTCGGTGAAGCTGCGCTAGTTGCTGAAATTTGGGTGAAGTCAACGCCTTGTTGAAATTCGTAGCTTTGGTCGCAAATTCGCAGAATGCAGTTGCGGCTGGGAATGTGCAAGTCGCAGATTTGAGCGTAATCTTGGGTGATTTCTTTGTGGCGAAATTGCTCGGTTCTGCGGTTGGGCGAGTAGTCCATGATTTCGATGAATATTGGCAACAAGCCTTCTACTCTTTGGCTGACTTCTGACCACTTAAATTCTATTGAACCGAGTCTATTTAGGTGATCTTTGCAAACAACGGCTGGGGAAGAGAGAGACTGGAAATGTTGCACTCGGAAGATTTGGATTTTTTGAAGGTCGGCTAGGGTTGCCCAAAATACGGGAATACCGGCGTTGAGAAGTTCTTGGCCGTAAATTCGCAGTTCGGCGATGGGGCCGGTTTTGTAAAGTCTCCAGCCGCGGCTTTGGATTTGCATCCGGGTTGTGTAGGCGTCGATGTTGAAGATTCTGCTGATATTTTGTACGGCTGCGGGTTTGTCTTCGGGACTCACGGGTTCGAGGATCAGGAGTCCGGGTTCGAGGCTGCTGGGGTCGTTTTTGGCGGTTTCGATGGCTTGTTGGCGTCGGTTTTGTTGTGCGGTTTCAATGCGTTGAATGCCTTGGCGGGCTTGGGAGACGATTTTGGGGTTGGTGATGTCCCGGAGTATTTGTTTGTAGGTTGTTTGGGCTTTGTCGGGGTTGTTGGTGAGTTCGTAGTAGCGGCCGATGTAGTATTGTACCCAGGGGTTTTCGGGTGATTCTTGTTTGAGTTGTTTGATGAGTTGGGCGGCGCCTTTGTAGTCTTGGCTATCGAGGGCGGCGGCTATTTGGTGGATGTCTGTCATGGCGGTTGCGGGAGTGCGTTTGTTTCTATCTTGGCTGATGTTTTGTGGGTTCCGCCAGTGGTTAACAACTATCGCTTTTCTGTTAGTGTGTGATTTTCGGCTTTTTGCAAAAATAAGATTTGGATTTTTTAACCGCAGATTAACGCGGATGAATGCGGATGTGTACAGGGTGTTTGTTAAAGTTGATTGGAATTAATGCTTAAGGTGTATGAACCTTTGCTGGTGCGATTGAGTCCTTGAACAACTATTTTGTAAGTGCCGTTACTGGGCAATTTTACGGTTATTTGGGATTCTCTATTATTCACGCGAACAGCTTTGATATCTACAATTTTATTGCCGCTGGGTGCGATGATTGTGACGGAGTGCTCGAACGATCTGCTTTTGAGGTCGATGGTGATGGATTGATTTGCACGTCCTTGGAAGCTGTGTTCGCGGTACAGGCTGCCGTTGGGAAGGCTGGGATCTCCATCTTTGAGGGTTCCCCGCTGCTGTAGGATGGAGAGAGGAGTTACTTTTGGTCGATCGACATTGCTCAAATCTAAACCAAAATTTGTCACTGGTGTATCCATACCATTTCCCCCTCTAACTGCGATGATAAAAGCAGTTTTGTTGTTGGGGTCTCGGACTACTTGGTCAATAAATGTTCTTTGTAGATCTTTGGCATTTAAAACTTTTGGTTGGTTGAAATTGGGTTGTGAAATACAGAGAAGCACTGCTCCATCTTGATATTGGCCTCGATATAACCAATAGTTTTGACCGTTAGTTGTAAATTCGTTTCTGCTAACGATAGTGAATCTTTCAAGTTGGGGTAGTTGTTGGTTGCGGCGACAATTGCTATCAATGTAAATTTCGTTAGCTGATGGCTGCGGTTGGGCCAAGAGTCCTGGTGCGATCGCGGTTATGATTGCTGAGATGAGGGTGATGGTAAAGGGCAGGGTTTTCATAAATATTTGCCTCTAGGGATTGTTGTCAGGTGTTGTAGTGAATACGCGGAGGAATTATGTTTTATGTCTGTTTTAAATAGTTTTATAATTCCGCAGTGCGCACTTTTGTCATCCGATCCAAACATTCATTGAGGAAACCTTGATAGCCAGTACCTGCGCGATTTTTGTAAACTTCAAATTCGCAGGTTTTATCTCTTACTTTTATCCATCCTATTTGTGCTTCCGCAAGGATCGATCGCTCTTCGCCGCTCAATTTAGCAACCAGTTGCTTGTAAACCTCATTCAGCCTCTTGTCTGAGGTTTCGTACCTAAACCTAATACAAGCTCTGACTTCCACGTCTCCTTGCGGGCGATCGCAATTAATCTGTTGAGCGATGGCAGAGCGCCCAGATTGTGCGAAAACTGATGTTGTAGCTAAAACTGTGATAAGTGCGATGAACCAAAAGAGCGATCGGCTTTTCCGTAAATTTATTTTCATTGCCGTCAACTTAGTTTACAAATTCTACTAACACAAGACAGATGTGATTCCAGGAATTGAAAGATTATTTTTATATTTCCCGAGAGATACCCTGTTTCTCAGATTGCCAAAGTATGCTTGAGCGCTGCATCTACTGCCGCCATATTTGACCAAATACCAATTTTGCGATCGATTTCAGCTTCTAGAAGCGTTACCAGATTGTCTGTCATGATTACCATAAAGAATTGGTTTAAAGCCGGAATCCTTTGAGGGAGAAATTAAAATCAGACTATTCATTGCTTCAATCCTCGGACTTCCAAGTCAATCGTAAGCATCCATTTCCGGTCTTTCCCAATCCTCGGCAAATCTGCTCAACCTTACCCGTAAATCTGCTGCTTGTTCTCGATCGATGCCGCGAGATTGCAGCTCTACTAGCCCTGATTCGGCGGCAATAAAAGTAACAATAACTTTCCCTTCTGCTAAGTCACCCGGAGTTTCCAATAACTCAACTTTGCCATCTCGATATATACCCATTACTGACTTTAACATTTTACTTTTTTTCTGATAACTAACTCACATTTTAGCTTTCCTTACCATATCTAGCAAATCTCCGAACTATTTTTGGGGAATTGGCACTTCTCAAAAGCCGCTCCTACCAAGGATAAAGCCACCATCGGCGCAGTCACCGCTCTCAAAATTCTACTCCCTAATGAAACAGGTTCAAAGCCAAATTCGATCGCCCTTTGCACCTCACCATCAGTCCAGCCGCCCTCCGGCCCAACCGCAATCGCGATCGATTCCACTTCTTGCTCCCCCCTTGCTAAGGGGGGCTGGGGGGGTTCCAAACCGCTCAAACAATCCCACAAATGCCGATTTTCCCCGCGAGAAACGCAAATAAATCGATGTTTCTGACTGCAATCTTTGACAGCCAAATCAAAGGGAACAGGCTCTAAAACCGCTGGCACAATTTGACGTTCCGACTGTTCCGCCGCTTCCGCAGCAATCCTTCTCCAGCGATCGACCTTTGGAGCACTCGGTTTGAGCAAAGTGCGATCGCTCGTCACCGGAACTATACTGGTCACACCCAACTCCGTCGCCTGCCTGACAACCTCGTCAAAGCCGTTTCCCTTGGGCAAAGCAGCCATCAAAGTTACGGCAACAGGTAGCTCCATGTTAGCGGCAATCTCCTCTGTTAGGGAGGCAAATAACCCGGTTTCTTGGGCTTCTAGAATTGCTAACCACCAATGCCCTCGGCCGTCCATGGCTATAAATCGATCGCCCGCTTGCAACCGCAACACTCGATTTAAATAATGCTGTTGTTCTCTGGTTAAGTCGATTTGGTTAGCTAAAATTTGGGCGGCAGTAACTGCTAATCTTTGTAATTGAGCCATGAGATTTGGGATTGCTCGTTTTCTATTAGATTTTTTTATTTAACCGCAGAAGGCGCAGAGAACGCAGAGGAAGAGAGGAGATAGACTGTTTACCCGATTTATTTCTTAGTCGGCGTCCGGCGGACATTGTTTGTATAGAAGCGATTTCAATCGCCGACTCTTAAAAATCCCTTCGTTTCTTCAGTCCGCGTTGCGCGGACATCGTTTGTATAGAAGCGATTTCAATCGCCGTTTTTATCTACAAACAAAGCAGTTCATAAACAATAAAGGCAAAGCATTTACAACCGGAATTATTTTACAATTTCCAGGTTTTTGTGTGCAAATGCTCTGCCCTTATATTACTTTTGCCTGAACTCTATTGGATGCGAAGGAAAATCGAAAATCGAAAATCGGCTTATCCTTCCTCCTTAATCTTCTTCAAATAAGTGGAAATTGCCTCTGTCGCTAGCTGCGTGATGGGCTTGCCTTGACGGGCTGCTTCATCTTTGAGCTCGTTGTAGATTTCATCGCGGACGCTGATGCGACGGCGGACTTTGCCACCGCCAGCAGTGGCAGTCTCGTTTTCATCGTCGTTACTAGACGTAACAGCTAAATCATTAATCTCAGTTGTCATCGAGTCAGCAGATTGGTAATTGGTTACAAATTGACGGATAGATTCTAACCCGACGCGATCGCAAAAATCGCCAAAATTCTCACTCTTTTGCCGTTTTTGCTTGAAATAAACAAAAATCGGCTCTAGAAAAGCTTCAAAATCATTGACGTGCAGCTTTTCTTCAATAGGTTTGGCCAGCCGCGTTTGTGAAGGAGAACCGCCCAGCCAAATCTGGTAGGATTCCGGCGAACTCCCGACAAACCCCAATTCTGCCATATAAGGGCGGGCGCATCCATTGGGGCAACCCGTCATCCGCACCACAAAATGCTCGTCTTCTAAGCCAACTTTGGTCAAACTCGCCCGAATCCGCTCTAAAATGCTGGGAATTATGCGCTCTGACTCGGTAATCGCCAGCCCGCAAGTCGGGAATGCCGGACAAGCCATAGCGTAGCGCACCAAAGGATCGATCGCCGTTTCCGCCAGAATGCCGCTGCGCGAGAGTATTCCCTGAATTTCAGATTTGAGCTCCGGGGAAATATCGTAAATCATCACGTTTTGGTGAGGCGTCACCAGTAGTGGCAAGTTGTACTTCTGCACGATTTGGCGCAAAGCGGTTTTTAGCTGAAATGAGCCTTCATCTTTAATCCGGCCATTTTCGACGGAAATGCCGACAAACAGCTTGCCGTCGCCTTGTTCGTGCCAGCCCAAGAAATCCAAATACTTCCACTCAGGCAGCGGTTTAAACGCTTCTAGCGGTTTGCCAAAATATTCTGCGACTTTTTCTTGGAACCACTTGACGCCTTTGTCGTTGATCAGGTACTTCAGTCGCGCGTGTCGCCTGTCTGTGCGATCGCCAAAATCTCTTTGCGTTGCTACAATTGCCTTGACCAAATTGTAAACATCATCCTTGGCAACATAGCAAATCTCGTCAGCAAGGCGAGCAAAAGTCTCTTCTTTGTTGTGAGTGCGGCCCAAACCGCCGCCGGCAAACACGTCAAAACCTTGCAACTCACCAGCTTCATTGGTAATTACCACCAAGCTCAAATCCTGAGAGTACAAATCAATTGAATTGTCTCCCGGTACGGTAACAGAACACTTGAACTTACGCGGCATATAATGCTCGCCGTAAATCGGCTCTTCCTTGTCGTCGCTAAAGATTGTGCCGTTACCGTTTTGCTGTCTGGCGGCCTTGACAGCGGGGTCTTCCTGGGCCGAAACAGCTTTTTCGCCATCCAGCCAAATTTCGTAATAAGCACCGGTTTGCGGCGTCAGCAAATCGGCGACATTGTTGGCGTATTGCAGCGCATACTCGTATTCTGGGCGATTTTTGTAAGGTGCTGGCGGTGCCATGACGTTGCGGTTCAAGTCGCCGCAAGCTCCCAAGGTTGACCCCATATTTTGAATAATTGAGGAAAACACTGCTTTAAGATTTTTTTTCAGCACGCCGTGAATTTGGAAACCTTGGCGCGTTGTGACGCGGAGCGTGTGGTTGCCGTATTCTTCTGATAGCTTGTCTAAGGCCAAGAATAGCTGCGGCGGAACGAACCCGCCGGGATTGCGGGTGCGGAGCATGAACTGATAGTCTTTTTCTTGTCCTTTAACTCGATTGTCGCGGTTGTCTTGCTGGTACGAGCCGTGAAATTTGAGAATCTGAATCCCGTCTTCGGTGAAGTGGGTTGTGTCTTGTAACAGTTCAGTCGCAACGGGTTCTCGCAAGTAGTTGCTGCGTTCTTTGAGACCTTCTGATTTTGAGGGTTTGCGCGCCGCAGGGGTTGAAGTGGTAGATGTGATCATGGGAATGTGTAGTGCCAGTTATAATTAGATAAAGGTCGATCGAATATTTCTTGACAATTTGACACTTGACAAATTTTCACTTGACAAATATCCTCAGAAATGCTGGAGCGGATATGTTGACAACTCGGTTAACAACTAAGTTAATAACGGTAATCCGGTAGGAATTCTGATGTTGTTCTATTGTAACACGATCGAGCTGGGCCCAGAAAATTGTAATTAAGAGTTTATACTTTCGCTAGCTTAACTGCCGGAAACTTTAGAAACAATTAACCTCAACCTTTAAAACTATGTCACTGTATGACGAAGACACCTTTGTGGTGTTAGAAACAAACCAGCCGGAGCAGTTTTTGACTGCGGCGGAACTATTAGAAAAGCTGAAAGCGGTTTTAGCTCAGGAACACGAAGATTTGCCGGCTGACGTGCTGAAATTTCCTTCTGTGGAAGCTCAAGCTAAGTATTTAATTGATACTTATTGTGAATTAGATGTCGGGCCTGGACAATTTTTGCAGTGGTA
>JANYGO010000324.1 GCA_025362325.1 Cyanobacteriota bacterium
GCACCTGGCCCTTATTTATCTATCAGGGCTTCTTCCCAAAAATTATGGAATTTTTCAAAGTTTTTTTAGGGAGGCAATATTTGTTTTATTTGCGACAAAAGGTGTTAATATTTTTACCTGCATATTTGAACGATCGACAAAATCTGTATGTACTTGCAGGTCGATTAAAAGAATTTAGCAACGATCGCCCGATCGCGATAGACAGCCGGAGGACAGGATATGTGTAGGGTAAGAGCAACGCTATTGTAGCCACAGCCAGCCCGATCGCCCTTTTTGGTATCGAAAGGTCGAGTTCTCTTTACTTCTTTTTTTCAGCGAAGGGCGATTCCCTACGGGATAGCTACGCTTCACGCCTTTTTGATATAGTAGAATTGTGACCTAATACGAATTAGCTAAATACTACTGCTCAGGAAATATGAATGAACAAATCCAAACAATTATCACAAAAACTCAGCAAGGTCTCAAAAAACTTTACGGCGAACAATTAGACAAAATTGTCCTCTTTGGCTCCCAAGCTAGAGGTGATGCTAGACCCGACTCCGATATCGATCTCTTAATTGTTCTCAAAAATTCCTTTAACTACTCTCAAGAAAGCGAGCGGATTAGTATTTTTATAGCAGACTTGTGTTTAGAATATAATGTGCTGATTAGCTGTGCATTTGCCACTGATGAGCAGTTTAGTCAGCACAATAATGGTTTCTTTCGCAACATTCGTCTAGAAGGGTTAGCGATTTGACTCCAGAACAACAAAGACTACTCGATAAAGCCAATAGAAGTTTGCAAGCAGCGAGAGAATTGAACAAGACAGGTTTTCCTGAATTTGCCACTTCGCGCGCTTACTATTCGATGTTTTATCTCGCCACAGCATTTTTAGAAGCCGAAGGACTATCATATTCCCGGCACTCAGCCGTTATCGCTGCTTTTGGGGAACACTTCGCTCGCACTAATCGAGTTCCAGTAGAATTGCACCGCTACCTAATTGATGCTGAAAGAACCCGTTTGAGAGCTGACTATAATGTCGATCCAAATATCACAGAAACCGATGCCGAACAACTGATATCGCGGACAGAATACTTTCTCAATTTTGCCCTAGCTAACATTGATTCGCTTCCTCCACCATCTCGTTAAATGATAGGGAGTAGGTTTTAAGGATCGAAAACTTAATAACTTAAGCACCTCCTACAGTCCCCTCTCGTTTAAGTTGCGAAATCAAAGGAGGCAGAGCCTCCGGATCTGCATTACCAGGCTCTTTCTGGTAACGAGCAAACGCAGCCCATTAGTGTTAACTTAATGTCAAACATATTGTCAGTCTTCTGTCTGGCGATTGGGCCCGCTCCCCCCTAACCCCCCTTGCTTTCGGGGGGGACAAGAATCTTCTCAAAGTCCCCCTTGCTTTCGGGGGATGCGAGGGGGATCTGGCCTCTGCTACAAGCGAGATTTATCAGGGATTTAAGGCTTAAATTGACAGGCTTTAGGCAGTACCATTTCCCTACCCAGAGAACTTCGATCGCCCTTTACCCCCTTTCTTCCCCTGCACCAGACTAAAAATCCAGATTTGTAAACCATCCATATAGGTGAAAATCACCGGAATCACCACCAGAGTCAACAGCGTCGAAGTCATCAAACCGCCGATTACCGCCATCGCCATCGGGCTGCGAACCTGAGAGCCCGCGCCAATTCCCAGGGCAATCGGTACCATCCCAGCAATCATCGCAATAGTTGTCATCAAAATCGGCCGCAACCGCGCTATTCCAGAATCCAGCGTCGCCTCATACGTCGGTTCGCCTTCCTTCTGATTCATAATCGCATAATCTACCAACAAAATCGAATTCTTCGTCACAATTCCCATCAGCAACACCACCCCAATCAAAGCGTACAAACCGAGGGATTTTTGTCCCACCAAAAGTCCCAACAGCGCGCCGCCCAGAGACAAAGGCAATGCCGCCATAATCGTCACCGGATGCAAGAAATTCGCAAACAGCAGCACCAACACACCATAAATAAACAGTACCGCCGTTCCCAGAGCCCCCGCAAAACCGCTGAAAATATCCTGCATCACCTTGGCATCACCAGAAGATTCCTGTTCCACACCGGGGGGTAAAGGATTCATTGCAGGCAGTTTTTTCACCGCCGCCGAAGCTTCTCCCAAAGTCGTACCCCCCAACAAATTGCCCTCTACAGATACTTGACGGGCTCTGTCATAGCGATCGATCTGAGAAGGCCCACTGCCCAAAGTAATATCCGCCACCGCCCGCAGCGGCACCAAAGTATTATTTTTTGCCGGTAGTTGCAGGTTTTTAATTGTTTCGATATCGCTACGAAACTGCGACGCTAACATCACATGAATCGGAATTTGTCTGTCCGGCAAATCAAACTTAGCCAGATTCGAGTCAATATCTCCAATCGTTGCCAGAGAAGCAGTGCGAGCAATTTGCTGCACCGAAACACCCTGATCCGCCGCCCGAATCGGATCGGGTTTCACCAAAATCTCCGGCTTCACCAAACTCGCGCTCGATTGTACCTCAATCAGTCCCGGAACTTGCCTCATTTGTTGCGTCAGAGTTTCCGCAGTTTTAGTTAAAGCTTCGGCATTTTCGCTCTTGAGGACGATCGACATTTGCTTCCTACCGCCCACACGCCCTTGAGCAAAACTCAGCCGCACACCCGGAACATCGGTAAGTTTCGGTCGCATTTCCTCTTCAAACTTCTGTTGTCCGATCCGCTGATTGGCAGGCTTCAATTTCACGTACAGACTGGCTGTATTCACGCCGCTAGCGCCCCCTCCGCCGCCACCAGCGCCCCCGGAGACAGTCGGAGCGCCTTCGGTCTCCAAAACGCTATCAACGGCTGGATGAGCGAGCAATAATTTAGTTGCTTGCTGCACTGCTAAATCTGTCTGTGACAAGGTAGAACCGGGAGGCAATTCGATCGAGACTGTCGAAAGTCCGGTATCATCGCGATCGATAAACCCCGTGGGAATGTAAGGTATTAATTGCACGCTGCCAAAAAACAAGGCTACACCTAAAATTAGGACGATCGCCCGATGCTTCAGCGCCCAAGTCAAAAGTCGGCGGTACTGATAAGAAAGTTGGTCTTTTTTAAGTTCCTGATGATGTCCTTTCTCCTTAAACATATAAGCCGCCATCATCGGAGTCACGGTGCGGGCTACTAACAGCGAAAACAACACCGAAGCCGAAACCGTCACCCCAAAAGGTCGAAAAAACTGACCAGGAATTCCAGGCATAAAAGCCACCGGTGCAAATACCGAAACAATCGTCATCGTCGTAGCAACGACAGCCAAACCAATTTCAGCAGAAGCATCCAAAGCAGCTTGATAAGGCGTTTTCCCCATCCCGACATGGCGTTCGATATTTTCAATTTCGACGATCGCATCATCGACTAATATTCCCACCACCAGCGACAGCGCCAACAAAGTCATGCTGTTAAGCGTATATCCCACCATTCTCAGCACAGCAAAAGTAGGAATTGCCGACAGCGGCAAAGCCACAGCAGCAATCAAAGTCGCCCGCCAATCCCGCAGAAAAATAAAAATTGTGATAATCGCTAAAACCGCCCCTAAAATCAAAGCATCCACAGAAGCTTCATAGGAATCTCGGATGTGATCTCCTAAAGTATAAATCAGCTCCAGCTTGACATCGGTTGGCAAAGTTTTTTCCATTTTCTTAACAGCTTCCCGCACCGCTTCTTCCACAGTCACCAGAGTGCTGCCTGTGCTGCGGAGGATGGCAAAAGCCACGACTGGCTTGTTATTGAGCCGCGCGCCCTGACGCGCTTCCGAGTAGCCTTCCTCAACTTTTCCCAAACTGGAAAGCGGCACAAAACCGCCTTTAGGCAAAGTAATTTGATAAGCTTGCAACTGTTCGATAGTTTTAGCACTACCGATGGTGCGAACTGTTTGCTCGGAATTGCCGACTTCAGTTCTGCCCCCTGGCAGATTGATGTTAAAATTGCGAATTTGATCGTTAACTTGGGTAGCTGTAATGCCGAGACTTTGCAATTGTTCGGGGTTTAAATCAACTCGAATATCCTTATCTCTGCCTCCAATGCGCTGCACTTGAGCCACACCTTTGACGGAGAGGAGGACGCGGCTGATGTTTTGGTCGATTAATTCGCTTAATTGTTCTACCGTTTGGCGATCGGACACCACGGCGTAGGACATAATGGAACTACCCGCAAATTCCACCCGCTTGACAACCGGATCGTTAATATCTTGCGGCAGACTTTGGCGGATTTGGGCGATCGCATTGCGGACATCATTCGTAGCGCGATCGCTATTCGTGCCCAACAAAAAATTAACAGTCGTATTAGAAGAACCATCATTAACAGTAGAAATAATGTGGTCGATATTGCCCAAACCAGCCACAGCATCTTCTACTTTTTTCGTAACTTGAGATTCAAGTTCTGCCGGATCTGCCCCCGGTTGGATAACAGATATCGAAACAGAAGGCACATCGATATTAGGTGAATCATCAATCCCTAAAACCGGAAAGGATACTAAACCCCCGATTGTCAGAATTAAGAATAGAACAATCGTGGGGACAGGCTGTTTAATCGACCAAGCCGAAATATTGAAAGACATAAGGCTAATTGGTAATTGATAATATAGCCGATGAATCTCGTAGGGGCGGGTTCACCAACAATCTTTGATGAGTACCGACAATTGACATAAACTCGCCCCCACCCAACGACAAATCCTGCGTACACAACCGCGCCAAAACATCGGGTGTGAGTGAGAGGGCGGGTTTATCAAGATTGTTTGTTACCGACAAATATCTTTCGTGAACCCGCCCCTACAGGAATTATGTTTGTTTTACCAGACATTCCATCACAAATAACTAATGACTAATGACTACTGACTAATGACTACTGACTGCTGACTTTTACCCGATCACCATCCTTGAGATAACCAGCACCAGCAACCACCACTTTATCCCCCGCTTTCAGCCCTTTTTTAATCTGAACCCGAGCGCTCGTCAAATCACCAACCGCGCCCCCAGTAATCTCCCCAACCACCACCGGCTGAGCCTGTACCTTGTCCTCGCCCACAAGTTTGTACACAATAGAACTGCCGTCAGACTGTGGTAAAATAGCCTTAGCAGGAACTTTCAAACCTTGCGCCGTAGCCGTCGAAATCGAGGCGCGCAAAAACATTCCCGATCGCAAAAACTCACTTGCAGGCAAATCAATCTTCACCGTAGCCTGCCGATTTTGCGGGTCAACTAACGGCGAAATTTCTCGCACAGTTCCCGACAGCTTAATCCGCTTGTCAGAATCAGAAGTAATCTGCACCGCCGTTCCCGGCTGCACTTGCGAAACCTGAGTTTCCGGCACTTTCAATTGCAGTTCCAGCTTGTTGCCGCGAATAATCGAAAATAGTTTTTGACTTCCCGAAGAAACATCACCAACTCGACCAATTCTTTCGGATACAATACCGCTGTCCGGCGCTCGGACGATAGTTTGTTCGAGTTGAGTTTGCAACTGTTGAACTTGCGCATCATTGCTGCGGACACCCGCTGCATTGTTCCCCACATTTGCTCTAGCGCTGCTGACAGTTGCGGCCGCAGTATTCACCTTAGCGCGGGCACTGAGTAGTGCTGCTCGCGCGGTACTGATATTCGCTTCGGCATTAACTACTTTAGCAAGAGCCGATCGCACTTCTTCCGCCGCTTTGTTCTGTTCTTCTACAGCTTTATTCAAATCAGCCTTAGTTTTGTTCACATCTTGAACAGCAGTTTCTCTCTCAGTCTTGCGCTTTTCCAAATCTTGCTGGCTAATCACTCCCTGCGTAGCCAAATTTTGGGTTCGATTTACTTCTCTTTGGGCTTGAGCTAATTTAGCCTGGGCCGAAGCAATGCCAGCCTTAGCCTGCTCGACGCCAGCTTTAGCTTGATTCACGCCAGCTTCAGCTTGGCCGACACCTGTTTTAACTTGCGCCAAATCAGCGACGGCTTTTTCAACGCCAGCGACGGCTTGAGCGACACCGGCTTCGGCTTCTTTTTGGGTAGACTGAGCTTGCTGCACCTGAGCTTGCGCTTGTTCTACCGTAGAATCTGCCGATTGTACTTTAGCAGCGGCTGCGGCAATTTGCGATCGCAACACCGAATCATCCAAAACCGCCATTACCTGACCTTTTTCTACCGCATCCCCTTCCTTCACCAAAACCTGCTTAATTTGCAAACCGTTGGCTTGCGGCAACACCGGCAGCAAATCGTAAGCCGCCACAGTGCCCGTCGCTTCCAGAGTTTGAGCCACCTCCGCCGATTCCACTGGCGCCACTGTCACCGTCTGAGCCGTCGCTGACTGAGCCGCTGCTGGGGCTGCAACTGGGGGACGCGCGCTCTGTTTGCCTGCCGTCAAGTGTAATGCTAGCAGCGTTGCAGCCGCGCCAATCCCAGCGCCCGCCAACATGGTTGGCCACCTGATTCCTTTGCTGGGCGGAACTTCTGGCTCTTCTGGTTCCCAAACTTCTGATTGTTCCCCATCCATTTCTGGAATTTCTAGAGGAATTTCTCGTTCATCTTCCTCAGAGGAGAAGTGCCAGCGAGACGTATCTGAGATGCCACTTTCAGGCGCATCCACTACTGATTTCCTGTCGCGCCCGCTCTGCACTGGGACAAGCGGTGGCTTTTCTTCTGCTTCTGAAAAAACTTGATTCGTCACGGTAGTTCCTCCCGCTGGTTTGAGCCTTCGGTTTTTTATATTGTAAAGAAAGATTGCGGTTTTAATATCTAATTCATTTTAGCCGAGGGCGCGAGCAGTCGCGCCTCCTCCTGGTGGGTGAGTGTGGCGCCATTTCACCTGATAATGGCGGTTGGGATCGAACGAGAGTGCGCTCGACATTTAACTCATGGGGCTAACGGCATACTGGATATTAGCGTGATTTGCGATCGTTCAGGGCGATCGGGCTTAGATTATTTCTGGAGCGGTTTAGCCGTCACCAACTCTTCAATCCTCAGAGAATTCAGCCTAATATTCAACTAATTATTGCTAATCTTTAATCTGTTTGTTGTAGAATACGGCACAGCGGCTGAAGTAATTATACCAGTTTAATTGACAAAAATCAAAATGAATAGTGTCTTTTCTCCCCTCCAACAGTTTCTAATTACTTGGTTGCTAGTGCTAGTGACTGGATGGTTTACCCTGACTGCTATCAATTATGTTGGGGAACTGGTCAGCATTTTAGTAACAGCGGGACTGATTGCATTTTTATTAAATTATGCAGTCATCAGACTCCAAGTATTTTTGCCGCGGGGAGTAGCTGCGGCGCTGGTTTATTTGATGGCGGGTGTAGTAGTAGCAGTCATCGGTTTAACTATTGTACCGCCGGTGTTCAGCCAAGCGAGGCAGTTGGGGGTGAGGTTCCCGGACTTGCTGGAGTCGGCGCGACAGCAGTTAGGGGAATTTCAAGTCTGGAGTGCCGATCGCAATTTACCATTTAACGTGCAAATATTAGAACAGCAGCTATCCGCGAAAGTCCAGGAACAAGTGCAAGCAATCGCAGGTACAAGTTTAGGTTTAGTTGTCGGTACGGTTAACTGGTTTCTCGACTTAATTCTGATCCTAGTAATCTCATTTTATATGCTCCTAGACGGTCAAAGAGTATGGCAGGGTTTGACCAGCATTTTTTCCCCAGATATTCGCTATGTTTTAACCGATACTTTGCAGCGAAACCTCCAGCGATTTGTCTCGGGACAGTTATTGCTGGGAGTGTTTATGGCGACCTCACTAACTCTAGCTTTTTGGTGGCTGCAAGTGCCGTTTTTTCTGTTGTTTGCCGTGTTTATCGGATTGACGGAAATAATTCCGTTTATTGGAGCAACTTTGGGCATTGGTACTGTTAGTATAATTGTAGCGTTTATCGATTGGTGGCTGGCGCTGCAAGTCTTGGCAGTTGCGATCGGTCTCCAGCAAATCAAGGATAATTTAGTAGCACCCCGCATCATGGGCAATCTCACCGGATTGAGCCCGGTAATTATTTTCACAGCTTTGCTGTTAGGAGGTAGAGTGGGAGGATTGTTGGGAGTTATCCTGGCAATTCCGCTGACTGGCGTTGTCAAAAGTATAGTAGAAATTATACTCAATCCCAAACTGCCACCGCAAACAGGCTCATTTTTCTACAATCCCTTTAGCGGCGAGGAATTGGGCAAAATTGTGGAAAATGAAAGTAAAATAATTTTGGTTGCAGATGAAAAAAAATAGTCGAAGGTTTGTAGTAAGAACTTCAGTCCTCAAAATTTATATTAGCAAGGAAATCAGCCCTTGCTACGGATTTCGTTAAGAAATGACTCAAGTCCTTAAGCTGTTATACATTTAAATTGTGGAAAAATCAGTCCAAGTATTGTCAAGTATTGTGGAATGGGCTTCGACGCCGTTCCGAATATACAATTTAACTGCAAAACAGCTTACTACGAACGAAAGAAGGACTAAAGTCCTCACTACGAACACACTTAAAATTTAAAAGCTAAAACTTATGAAATGGTGGCAAAATCTTAAAAAAAATCCTCTAGCTCGGTTGGGAGCTGTGGTGCTGTTAATTTTTTATACAGTCGCACTTTTCGCCGAATTTGTGGCGCCATACGACCCCTACGACTCTGAATTAAACGGTTCCTTGCTGCCGCCGACTCAGATTTATTTAAGTACCAAAGATGGTCGATTTATCGGGCCACACGTTTATCCGACAACTCAGGGGCCGGTGGATGCGAATACGGGCGCTCGCGAGGTAATTGTAGACTGGCAAAAACCTTCTGGTGTCAGTTTATTTGTCAAAGGTTCTCCCTATAAATTCTTAGGAGTTTTGCCATTCGACAGGCACTTATTTGGCACTACCGGAGAAGGCAAAATTAACCTTTTAGGCACGGATGAACAAGCTCGCGATCAATTCAGCCGCTTAGTACAGGGCAGCAGAATTAGCCTCAGCATCGGTTTGGTTGGCATAGCAATTTCTTTTCCCTTGGGATTGTTAGTTGGAGGAATATCCGGTTATTTCGGCAGTTGGATTGACAGCATTTTAATGCGCTTCACCGAAGTATTGATGACGATTCCCGGTCTTTATTTATTAGTAGCGCTAGCAGCAGTGCTGCCCCCGGGATTGACAAGCGCTCAGCGATTTATATTGATTGTGCTGATTACATCATTTATCAGTTGGGCGAGTTTGGCGCGGGTGATTCGCGGTCAGGTACTGTCAATCAAACAGCTAGAATTCGTGCAAGCGGCGCGGGCTATGGGCGCAAATCCAATTTATATTATAGTCCGCCACGTGTTGCCGCAAACTGCAACTTATGTAATTATTTCTGCTACTTTATCGGTGCCGGGTTTTATTGTGGCAGAGTCGGTTTTGAGTTTAATTGGCTTGGGCATTCAACAGCCTGATCCTTCTTGGGGAAATTTGCTATCTCTGTCTACGAATGCTTCAATTTTAGTGTTGCAGCCTTGGTTGGTTTGGCCTCCGGCGACACTGATTATTTTGACTGTTTTGGCGTTCAATTTATTGGGGGATGGCTTGCGGGATGCTCTCGATCCGAGAAGCATTCAAAGGTAACTGGGAATTGGTCATTGGTCATTGGTCATTGAAATATTTGTAGGGGCGGGTTCACCCTAATTTATATCATCAAATCCCAGAACTAAAAAACCCGCCCCCACCCATCGCAGATACTCAAAAACTTGTTCCGCAATCAGGGTTAATTGGTTGGTTGGGTGGGGGCGGGTTTATTAATATTTTGGATGTGAACAAAAGATTGTTGGTGAACCCGCCCCTACGAGATTTGGTAAGACAATTACTAATGACTAATGACCAATGACCAATTACTTGTTTAAGTATTAACAGGTAAGCTGATGGTAAAAGTAGAACCAACACCGACTTGACTGTTTACTGAAATATTGCCGCCCATCATTAAGCAAAAACGCTGGCTGATTGCTAGTCCCAAACCTGTGCCGCCGTACTTGCGCGTGGTAGAAGCGTCTGCTTGGGTAAAGGGTTTAAAAATTTGCTCCAACTCGTCTGGATTCATCCCAATTCCTGTATCTGTACAATTAACCACTAAAAATTCTTTACTGGGATTTGAGGATGGAGAATTTACCGCAGGTTCAGAACTGTTTTCTTGTCTGGCTTCGCTGCTGTCGCCCGCATTTTTTTCTCGGCTGGCGCTGAGGGTAATTGTACCGTTTTCTGTGAATTTGGCGGCATTGCTCAGCAAATTTAATAAAATCTGCCGCACTTTGGTAATGTCACCGTGCATAGTGCCGATATTGCTGATTTGCTGTAAGTTTAAAGTGTTATGATTTTTTTCAATTAGCGGCGCGGCGGTGTCGGCGACTTCTTCAATCAAGGTGGCGATGTCGAAGGTTTCTAAGTACACATCCATGCGGCCGGCTTCGATTTTAGAAATGTCGAGAATGTCGTTTATTAGCGATAGCAAATGTCTGCCGGATGTGCGGATTTTGTCTAAGTCTGGGCTGAGTTCATCGTAGCCCAATTCTTCGGTTTCTTCTTGGAGCATTTCGCTGTAGCCGATGATGGCATTGAGAGGTGTGCGCAGTTCGTGGCTCATGTTTGCCAAAAATGCGCTTTTTGCGGTGGAAGCTGCTTCGGCTGCTTCTAGGGCAAGTTGCAAGGCGGATTCAAAGACTTTGCGGTCGCTAATATCCTCGACGCTGCCTTCATAGTAGAGTACCTCGCCGTTGGCGTCGCACACTGCACGCGCGCTTTCGGAAATCCAAATTACGCTGCCGTCAACGCGGTAAACTTCTGACTCAAACCCGGAAATTTCTCCGAATTCTTGCATCACTCGCATAAACTTCTCGCGCTGCTGAGGATTGACGTAAGTTTGCTGTCTGATGTTTGTAAGATTTGATGTCAATTCTTCGGGAGTGGCGTAGCCGTAGATGCGGGCTAAAGCTGGATTTACGCTCAAGAAGCGGCCTTCGGGGGTTGTTTGAAAAATGCCTTCGACTGCATTTTCAAAGATGCTGCGGTATTTTTGTTCTGCTTGACGCAGTGCGGTTTGTGTACGATCACGATCGCTAGCTTCGATCGCCAATGATACCAAATCTGCCAGGGAAGCGGCAAAATTTTGTTCTTCTACTGTCCAGTTACGAGCAGTTCCCACCTGTTCGATACAGATGACTCCGACTGTTTGTCCTCCGAGCCGCACCGGCGCATCCAATGTGGATGTAGTGCCCATGAGTGCAAAGTAAGATGCTACCAATTCTCTGGTTCTGACATCTGAGAGAGCGTCATCGGCTGCGATCGTCCGATCTTCTTCCAAAGCTTTAAAATAAACTGGATAGTCTGCTGCTGCGAGTTCGGCGCCTTGGGAATGCTGGTGGTTGCGGCGCCCAAATTGGTCGAGACATTGCAGTTTAGAGCGACTTTCATCGTACAACCAGGCTCCAGCCCCTTCTGCATCTAGGGTATGAGCTGCCGCTTCGGTGATTTGCCTCAAAGCTACTTGCAAATCGCCTCGATACAGCGCTTTATTTCTTGCCAATTCTAGCAAAACCGTATTTTGTTTGAGCAATTGTTTTTGCCTCATCCGCCGCACCGATTCGGCTCGTTTCTGTTCGGTAATGTCGCGGGCTACCCAAATTACGGATTCTTCTGAAAGCGGCGAAATGCTAGCTGCAAAACAAAAATCGCGGTCGTTAATAGTTAAATCGTATTCGATGCAGACAGTTTGCTGAGTATCTAAAGCTGCTCGGATGTGGTGCAGAAAATTGTCGGCTGTAGCTTGCGGAAACAGCTCTCCGACAGTTTTTCCAACTAATTCTGCGGCTGGTTTGTAGAGCAGGGAGATATTTGTGGGCGCGATTTTTAAGTAGCGACCACTGGCATCCACAACTATAATTAATTCGTTCATGGCTGCAAACAAAGCCCGCAATTCTGCTTCGGCGGCTTCGAGTTCGGCAGTCCGCTCTGCTACTCGCTGTTCTAAACTGGAGTTGGTTCGTTCTAGGGCCACAAAAGACGATCGCAATTGTCTCGCCATCTGGTTGAAAGACTGAGCCAGAATGCCTAGTTCGTTGACGCCTTTGACTTCGACTTCGCCGTCTAATTCTGCGGAGGTGAAGTCGGCAGATTCCGACATTTTTGTTAAAGCTTTGGATGCTTCCAGCAATCTGGTAATTGGTTTGACAACCCAGCGAGAGGTGAAAATTCCCAGGGCGATCGCCAAGATGAAGGCAAAAAAGCACAATAAGATAGTTGTGCGAGTGTTGGCGTTAATTTGCTCCATAAAGTCTGCTTCCGGGATAGCTACGACAATCAGCCAATCGAGGCCGCGGCCGTCTCGCAGGGGAGCAACCGTAATAAATTGACGTTTGCCGTCTATATCGAAGGTAAACTGTCCTTGGCTGTCAATTTGTGCAAAACTGCCAAATCGTTTTTGCAAGTATGTGGAAGCCGATCGAATTAGCAAATTTTTGCTTCTAGTCGCCAACAGCCGTTTTTGTCCGTCTTTGTCGGTGACAAAGGGCAATTCATCTGTGGAACTGGCGACTATTTCGCCGCTGCGTTCGATCGCAAAAACTTGTCCCGACGGGCTAATTTTGATGCTTTTGAGAAAATCGCTGATTTGAGAAAGGGTGAGGTCAATTGCTAGTACCCCCCGCAGGTTTCCTGTTTCATTGTAGATGGGCATCACCGGCGTAATCCCCAGAACTGGCGCTGCCGTGAAGACGTAGATGGGAGACCAACTGGCTTTTCCTGACTGTTTGGCAGCTTTGTACCAGGGTCTTATGCGGGGGTCGTAGGGGGCGGTTTGGATTAGCTCAGTGCGATTTCCCTGGCTGTCGAGGCGATAAATTTGGCGATCGGGAGCGGTTGATTTGTCTCTGATGTATACTAAGTTTTCTGCTTCCCGTTTGAGCAAGAGGAATCTGCCCTGTTCGTCGCCGTAGTAAATGGTTGTAGTTCGATCGCTCAGCTTGGTCTGGTTCCACAAATAGCGCTCTAGGTTGGGAAAGTCATCAGGGTCTAGGTTTCCAGAGGCGATCGCAGCAGTATTCATTTGCAGGAACAGGTGAGACACATCCCCAAAACTTTGGAAATTTTCTTTAGTCCTAGCTGCGACTTCCAAGCTCAACCTGGTAGCAAGGTCATTGACGGCTTGCTGGCCGTTGCGAAATGACAGCCATCCAGTGACGCCGACTGCTACGGAGATTTGCACCACCAGGGGTATCAACAAGACTAGGCTCAGTGACATCTTGGGCGAGCTTTTCATCAGACTTTTCAATAACATCAATATTATTTTGACACCTACCGGGTTTGCGTATCGTTTGTAGTTTAAAAGATGCCCTAGATATGATAAGGTACAAAGTCGCACAAAAAGAGTGACGTGCAGTACCAGGTCTCTCAAAACTTGGCTGAGGTTTCAACCGCTACTGTAAAAACTTGTAATATTAATCATGCCACTACTTGAGTGAATCGGGCGATCGCGATCGAGGAAGGAGCGGGCAAAAACTCACATCAGGTTAAAAAAATACAACTGTATGCCCGTGCTGCAAACGCTTAATTCATCAGTTATTCCCAATTATTTAATCTTTAAATTTTAATCTAACATCTAACATTGTATCGTATCACTCGATTGTGATGCAGATGGCACCTTACCGCTGCTTCATAAAAATCACATTTTAAATTTTTCTACATTCCCATGAGAAATGTAAGTTATTTGACAATCCTCTGTTTAAAAATTTGCTACTAATAGAATAAGCGGTCAAAATCCCGATCGCACTAAAAGAGGGTAATTGAAGCATCTGCGATCGACCCAGAGCAGCAAAATAAACTGTTTTTGGCTTTTTTGGACGATGGCTTGCGCCCCTTCGGCAAGATCTGGGCATCGCCCGCTACGCTACGAGCTGTGAGCAAAATAATACTTCTGGAGGATGACATGAACTATACATTTGAAATCCTGGGCGTATCTCCAACTTTAACGTTTTTTAACCAGCAGCAGGAATTACTGCAACAACAGCAGCCGTCCGGTGTAGAATACTTGGGAAACCGGAAGTGCACTCTCGATGCGTTTGTGGCATCGGTGGAGATAATTTCTCCCTATCGCGGCTGGGATGTCGATAGAGTCGTAAACACCGTGATTAGTTTCTGGATGAACAACTCCGAGAGCATCCAGTATTGGAAGCATAGGCTACAGGATGCCGGCAGCGAAAACTTGTTAGTCGCCAGAGTAGGCGATATCAAGTCTTTGCAAGCAGCATTTGAATCGCTGCTGGGCGAATAGGACTTACACAAAAAGTGTTTGGCGCGGTAGTTATGGGTAAGGTGCGCACGGGAGCACCCTACATAATGTCGGTTCTGCGCCAACCATTTTGCAATTTTGTTGATTGGAGACACAAAAGTCGAAGTTCAAAGTCACAGATGTATAATATCGGTTTCTTTCAGATTCCATCTGCCTTCACAACATTCAACCTTCAACTAATAATAACTAATGCTCGATGACCAATGACTAACGACTAACAAGTAACAACCAACAACTAATGACTGATGACTGATGACTAATGACTAATAATTTCTCCCTTCTTCCTTCTTCCCTCTTCCTTCTTCCTTCTTCCTTCGCAAGCAAATTTTATGTCTCGTTCAAAAGCCCTGCAATCTTATATATTTGTCCGCTTGCTCCTCGCACCGCTAATGTTGTGGACAATCACCACAGCAGTATTTTTGCTGCTGCGGGCCACTCCGGGCGACCCCATTGACGCCATTCTCGGCTCGCGAGCTCCCGCAGCCGCCAAAGCAGCAATGCGAACCCAACTCGGCCTCGACGCGCCCCTGTGGCAACAATATCTCAAATACATGAAAGACTTGTTGGGCTTCGACTTGGGAACCTCCATCACCACTCGCGGACAAACGGTGTGGCAAATTATCGGAGACTATTTCCCCGCCACAGTGGAATTAGCAGTTTGTAGCATGGCCATAGCTTTAATTGTCGGCATCAGTATCGGTTCCCTGGCAGCATCCCGCCCCAACACTATTTTCGATGCTGCAGGCCGTTTGTTTGGCATTATCACTTACTCGCTGCCGGCTTTTTGGGCCGGCATGGTTTTACAGTTGATTTTTGCGGTGCAATTAAACTGGTTTCCGTTGGGAACTCGCTTTCCGGTGACATTAAGAGCCCCCCAAGGATTCACGGGACTGTACACTGTAGACAGTCTCCTGAGCGCTAACCCCGGTCAGTTTCTGACAAGTTTGCATTATTTGGCACTCCCGAGTTTGACCCTGGGTATTCTTTTGAGCGGCATTTTTGAGCGCATTGTGAGGGTGAATCTCAAGCAAACTTTGCAAGCAGATTATGTTGAAGCAGCCCGAGCTCGGGGCATTCCTGAATTGCAGATTTTATGGGCTCACGCTCTGAAAAATGCGCTGATTCCGGTGATTACTGTCTTGGGATTGACTTTTGCTGCGCTGTTGGGCGGTGCTATTTTAACGGAGGTTACTTTTTCTTGGCCGGGGCTGGCAAATCGCCTTTACGAAGCGATTAGTTTGCGGGATTATCCAACTGTTCAAGGTATTGTGGTATTTTTTGCGGGAATTGTGGTAATTGCTAGCATTGTCATTGATGTTTTGAATGCTTATATTGACCCGCGAATTCGGTACTAAATGAAGGAACAGTTGACAGTTGACAGAAGGAAGATTTTCGCCCTCTCCCACTCTCCCAGTCTCCCCCTCTCCCCCTCTCTTTTTATATGCGTGGAAGATTGCGGGAGAGCGATCGACTAAAATATTCAACTCATATTAACAAGTAGAATTAGTTGCAGGACTGATTGACAAAAAAATGAAAACACAGGGAACAGGTTATGCTACAGCGATCGTACTTATTCAGAAATTGCTGGAAAAGCTGTTAAGAGATGACGTTTTGGTGCGGCCGCAGCTACCAATTCAGTTAGGCACTGCACAACCAAAACCGTCGATCGCAGTTGTGATGCCAGACTTGCTGCGCTATGCTGAGAGCCACCCGATCGCCTCCGAGATATACAGCGGATTCCAGGTTTATGCAGTACAGTAGCAGCAGTTTGTAAACCAGTTTTTAAAGTGCTTAATATTAACTAAATCAAGCGCAGTAGCTAGTAAAACGTCAACCATCTTGGTAGTAGTGGGCGAAAACTTAC